>NZ_MKGS01000196.1:0-25882 GCF_002836905.1 Pseudomonas sp. 43NM1
CAGTACCGCCACGCCGGCGCCGCGCCGCAACCAAGCGGTGACCGGGATCGACGGTTTGAGGCGATTGACCAGACTGCGTCCGGCGAAAATCAGCGTGCCCAGCGACAAGGCACTGCCCAAGCCGTAAGCCACCAGCAACAAACTGGTTTGCGCGTTGGCGCCTTGCAGCATGGCGCCGGAGAGGATCACGCCGAGGATCGGCCCGGCGCACGGTGCCCAGAGCAAACCGGTGGCAACGCCGATCATCACCGAGCCGAGCGGGCCGGACTTTTTGCGTGTAGCGGGGTCGAGGCGATTGCCGAGCATCACGAACGGGCGTGCGAGCCAGTCACCGATACGCGCGGAAATCAGCGACAACGCAAACACCACCATGACAATCAGCGCCACATGGCGGCCGGTGTTGTTGGCCTGGATCACCCATTCGCTGCTGACCACGGCCAGGCTGGCGATCAGGGCGAAGGTCAAAACCATGCCGCCCAACGTGAAAAATATCGAGGAGCGCGTGCGTTCAACCCCGGCAAACAGGAACGGCACAACCGGAAGAATGCACGGGCTGAGGACAGTCAAAATACCGCCCAGAAATGCGATGAGAAACATGGCAGGTCACCTGAAATAAACGAAACATCACCCGCCCCTGCAGGAGCCGAACTTGCTCGCGAAGAGGCCGGCACCTTCAACACACATGCCGGCCGGACAGACCGCTTTCGCGAGCAAGCTTCGCTCCTACAGAGAACGGGACATCACCCGCCCCTGCAGGAGCCGAGCTTGCTCGCGAAGAGGCCGGCACATTCAACACACATGCCGGCCGACAGACCGCTTTCGCGAGCAAGCTCTGCTCCTACAGAGAACGGGACATCACCCGCCCTGTGGGAGCCGAGCTTGCTCGCGATGGCGGTGTTTCAGTCGCTGTAGATGTTGAGGCGACTGGCCTCATCGCGAGCAAGCTCGAGTCCCACAGGGGATTGTGGGGACTGCGGGAATTTGGCAATTGCATTGCCACCTCAACTGCCGTCGGCGCAGTCATCGGAGAATTTGCTGTAATCCAGTGCCTGGGTTTTGCCTTGCGAGTCCAGGTAGGTCAGCCGGGCATTGACGATCCCGCACGATGGCGTGGCGTCCTGTTTCAGCGACACGACTTTCTGAATGTCCAAATGCGTGCCGTAGGTGTAGGTTTTCGGCGTGACATCTGTTTCGGCGCGGGCCGACAAGGTGCAGATGTTCAGGGCGGCAAACAGGCAAGCGGCGTAGACGGCTTTGGTGTTCATGGCGGTAATCCTCAAGGCTTCAATGGTTAGTCGATGCGAGGCCTGCTGGTTTGCCTCGATGGAGCCCATTAAAAGCGTGCGACGTATCGCGCCTGTGTCGGGATTTGCCCTGAATCAGTCGTTACGTATCAAAGCCAGCGCCCGATACACAGCGATACAAAAGCCCGGAAAGTCGACGTTTTTACGTCCGCATGTATCCCTCGACAGCGCAGATACAGTGGAATACAAAGACCTGCGGGCGAACGGACAAAGGCCCGATAGACTGCGCGACATCCCCCATTTACAGAGGCGGCAACCATGGAACATGTCGATCACATTCTCATCGTCGACGACGACCGCGAGATTCGCGAACTGGTCGGCAACTATCTGAAGAAGAATGGTTTGCGCACCACGGTCGTGGCGGATGGTCGGCAGATGCGTTCGTTTCTGGAATCGACGCCGGTCGACCTGATCGTGCTCGACATCATGATGCCGGGCGATGACGGCCTGACCCTGTGCCGCGAATTGCGCGCCGGCAAACACAAAACCACGCCAGTGCTGATGCTCACCGCGCGCAACGACGAAACCGACCGCATCATCGGCCTCGAAATGGGCGCCGACGATTACCTGGTCAAGCCGTTCGCCGCGCGTGAATTGCTCGCGCGGATCAACGCCGTGCTGCGCCGCACGCGCATGCTGCCGCCCAACCTGGTGGTCACCGAAAGCGGTCGGCTGCTGGCGTTCGGGCGCTGGCGCCTGGACACCTCCGCGCGGCATCTGCTCGACAGCGACGGCACCATGGTCGCCCTCAGCGGCGCGGAATATCGCTTGCTGCGAGTGTTCCTCGATCATCCGCAACGAGTGCTCAACCGCGATCAATTGCTCAACCTGACCCAGGGCCGCGACGCCGATCTGTTCGACCGTTCCATCGACTTGCTGGTCAGCCGTTTGCGTCAGCGCTTGCTCGACGATGCCCGCGAACCGGCCTGCATCAAGACGGTGCGCAGTGAGGGCTACGTGTTTTCCCTGCCGGTCGAAGTACTCGGGGCATCGGCATGAAACGCACCCTGATCTGGCCGCGCACCCTCGCCTCGCGGTTGTCCCTGATCTTCTTGATCGGCCTGATCCTCGCGCAGGCATTGTCGTTTGGTGCGCAGTATTACGAGCGTTATGAAAGCGCCAGGACCACCATGCTCGGCAACCTGGAAACCGACGTTTCGACCTCGATTGCGATCCTTGACCGCTTGCCGGCAGACGAGCGCGCGGGTTGGCTCAAGCAACTGGAACGGCGCAATTACCGCTACTTGCTCGGCGAAGGTTCGCCGGGCGCGGCGATGGACGATATGCCGGTTGCGGTGACGTCGATCAAAGACGCAATCGGCATGGAATACCCGATGACCGTGACGGATATTCCGGGGCCGCAGAAGCATTTCCAGGTGCATCTGAAACTCACTGACGGCAGCCCGGTGACCATCGACGTGCGGCCGGCGATGGTGCCGTTGTCGCCGTGGTTGCCGATTGTACTGTTGGGCCAATTGGCGTTGATGATCGCCTGCACGTGGCTGGCCGTGCGCATCGCCATCCGCCCGCTGACACGGCTGGCGATGGCGGTGGAAACTCTCGACCCGAATACCCACGCGGTGCATCTGGACGAAAAAGGCCCGACCGAAGTAGCCCACGCGGCCAAGGCGTTCAACGCGATGCAGGCGCGAATTGCGGCATATCTCAAGGAACGCATGCAATTGCTGGCGGCGATTTCCCACGACCTGCAAACCCCGATCACGCGGATGAAACTGCGCGCCGAGTTCATGGACGATTGTGTGGAAAAGGACAAGTTGTGGAGCGACCTCAGCGAGATGGAACACCTGGTGCGCGAAGGTGTGGCGTACGCGCGCAGCATTCACGGCGCGACCGAAGAGAGCCGCCGCACTGATCTGGATTCGTTCCTCGACAGCTTGGTCTTCGACTATCAGGACATGGGCAAACAGGTGCAACTGAGCGGCAAAAGCGCTGCCGTCATCGACACTCGCCCGCACGCGTTGCGCCGGGTGCTGGTGAACTTGACGGACAACGCGCTGAAGTTCGCTGGCGCGGCCGAATTGGTGGTGAAGGTGCTCGCCGATGGCAGTTTGTCGGTCAACGTAATGGACCGTGGGCCGGGGATTGCCGAGGAAGAACTGGCGCAGGTAATGGAACCGTTTTACCGCGTCGAGAACTCGCGCAACCGCAGCACCGGCGGCACCGGGCTGGGCCTGGCGATCGCCCAGCAACTGGCGCTGGCAATTGGCGGATCGCTGACCTTGCGCAACCGCGAGGGCGGCGGCCTGTGCGCCGAACTGAAATTGCCAGCGCCGAATTAGCCTTGTGGGAGCCGAGCTTGCTCGCGATGGCGGTGGGTCAGTTGAGGTTGATATCAACTGCCAGACCGCTTTCGCGAGCAAGCTCAGCTCCTACAGGGGGATGTTTGTTGGGTGGGGGATTGGCGCTCGACCGCGATCAATGTAGGAGTGAGCCTGCTCGCGATGGCGGTGGGTCAGCTGAGGTTGATATCAACTGGCACACCGCTTTCGCGAGCAAGCTCAGCTCCTACAGGGGATGTTTGTTGGGTGGGGGATTGGCGTTCGACCGCGATCAATGTGGGAGTGAGCTTGCTCGCGATGGCGGTGGGTCAGTTGAGGTTGATATCGACTGGCACACCGCTTTCGCGAGCAAGCTCGGCTCCTACAGCTGCGGTGTTGTTGGGTGGAGGGTTGTGCTCAGGCGGCCACGCCGAGCACGCCTTGTGCATGCATCTGCTGCAATAACGCCCAGCCGTTTTCCATGAATTCGCTCGACCCGGCAGCGCCCGCCTCTTGCGCCAGCCCTTGCAGTTGCGCCCGGCCATCCAGCGCAGGAAATTCGCCAATGCGCTGCATCAAGCGCCACGCCAGTGGGCTCAATTCGGCGAACTTCACGCTCCAGTCCTCTGCGCGCCGGACCAACAACAACGTCGGCTGATCCGGCGCAGCGTCAGGCTGATAATCCGGGCCTAAAAGCTGCACCGGCCAGGCATATGCCAACGGCCAGGCCAGTGGCGACACCTGCAACGGCCGCTCCAGCATTAATCGCGCGTCGCTGGCCGGCAACGGCTGGTCATCCGCCTGCTGCAGCACCATTTCGACCCATTCGTAATGCGCCAACTCGGCCATGAACGCCGGCCAATCTCCCGGCAATCCACCGGCAATAAACCCGACAAACTCGCGGGCAATTTCGCCAAATTTCGGCGTTTGTGCGCGGTGGTCACGCAAAAAGGCTCGCAGCAGCAACCGCCAATCCTCCTCGCCGAGAATCTTCACCAGCACCGGAAACGTGCCGCTGAGCAACAACGACAAATTGTTGAACACCAGATCGCGGTACACCTGCACCCGCGCGGCATCCATTTCGGCCGGCGCCGCGCAGTTTTCGGGGTCGCGCAAGTAGCGGGTCAGGGCATTTTGCTGCTGATGCAACGAAGACTTATCCACGGCTCACCTCCGCCGCTTGCAAGCCACGAATGATCTGCAACTCGGCGACCAATTCGGAGAACGCCGGGAAGTTGAAGTCGCGCTCCAGCAGCGTCGGTTGCGCACCGAATCGCGCATAAGCCTCGGACAACAGCGACCAGACCACCGGTTTCACCGAAGCGCCGTGGGTGTCGATTTTCAACGTGTCGGATTCGTCGAAATGCCCGGCGACGTGCATGCCCACCACGCGTCCGGCATCGATACCGGCCAAAAATGCCTGCGGGTCAAAACCGTGGTTGATCGAGTTGACGTAGACGTTGTTGACGTCCAGCAGCAGGTCGCAATCGGCCTCGCGCAGTACGGCGTTGGTGAAGGCCAGCTCGTCCATCTCCTGCCCTGGCGCGGCGTAATAAGAGACGTTCTCCACCGCCAGGCGCCGTCCGAGAATGTCCTGTGTCTGACGAATGCGCGCGGCAACGTGGTGCACCGCTTCTTCGGTGAACGGCAGCGGCAGCAAGTCGTACAGGTGACCGTCATCGCTGCAATAACTCAAATGTTCGCTGTACAGCGGCACGTTGAAGTGATCGAGAAAACCGCGCACTTCGTGCAAAAACGCCACGTCTAGCGGCGCCGATCCGCCGAGCGACAAGGACAAACCGTGACAGGACAACGGATAGCGTTCGGCCAACGCACGCAGCGCTGCGCCATGGGCACCGCCGATGCCGATCCAGTTTTCCGGCGCGACTTCGAGAAAGTCGAAGTCACCCGCCGCCGCGGCCTGAAGATCGTTGAGCAAACCGCGACGCAGGCCCAGGCCGACGCCGGGCTGGGGGGATAAATGGGATGTGTGCATGCTGGTGGCCTCCTCTCAGTTGAACAATTTCGGTCAACCGAGTGAATCGCGCGGGTGTATCGGGACTGTGTTCGAACGGGCGGCAATCGTCTGCCGCTGTATCCCGGACGAGCGTGTACACACTGCAATACAAACCACCCAACCTCGTAGGAGCGAGGCTTGCCCGCGAAGGCGGTGTGTCAGCGCCCAACCTATCGCCTGACACACTGCCTTCGCGGGCAAGCCTCGCTCCTACGGAAGACAGCGCAGTTTTCGGGGGATGCGCGCGAAAATGCTACGCTGCCAACACTCAAGGCCTACCCGGAGTGTTGAACATGCTCGACAGCCCCATCCGCGAACAGCTCGACCGACTTCAGCAGTTGATGGCCGACCAGCCATTCGCGGTTCTGACCGGTGCCGGCATCAGCACGCCGTCGGGCATTCCGGACTATCGCGACAACCAGGGTGTGCGCCGTGGGCGGCAGCCGATGATGTATCAGGAATTTCTCGCCGCACCCGAAGCGCGCCGGCGTTACTGGGCGCGGGCGATGCTTGGTTGGCCGCGGGTGCGCGTGGCCAGTCCCAACGCGGCGCACGAGGCGCTGGCCAGTTTGCAGGGCGCGCGGCAGATCGGCGGGTTGATCACGCAGAACGTCGACACGCTGCACGATCAGGCCGGCAGCCACGATGTCATCGAACTCCACGGCAGCCTGCACCGGGTGCTGTGCCTGGATTGCGGCCAGCGCAGCGAACGCGATGCGATTCAGCGCGTGATGGAGGCGCAGAATCCGTACTTGGCGGGCATCGATGCGGTGCAAGCGCCGGATGGCGATACGCTGCTGGATCCAGCGTTTGAAGCGCGATTCCAGGTGCCGCATTGCCCGCATTGTGGCGCAGCGCGGATGAAGCCGGACGTGGTGTTTTTCGGTGAAAACGTCGCGGCCGTCACAGCGGCGCGGGCGATGGCAGCGGTTGAGGACGCGGCGGGATTGTTGGTGGTGGGTTCTTCGCTGATGGCGTATTCGGCGTTTCGCTTGTGTCGGGCGGTGGTGGATCAGGGCAAACCGCTGATCGCGATCAATCTCGGGAAGACCCGGGCGGACGAGATCTTGCAGATGAAGATTGAAGGTTCGTGCGAGCAACTGCTGCCGCTGCTGGCGCAACGCCTCAATTCCTGAGCAAACCCGACCCCTGTGGGAGCGAGCTTGCTCGCGATGGCGTGGTGTCAGGCGCCATCAATGTCGCTGTGCCGGCGTCTTCGCGAGCAAGCTCGCTCCCACAGGGAAATGCGTTTATCCATCAGATGATCGCTGGCCGAGGTTGGCTTGCTTGAAGATGTCGAACAACGCCTGCGCTGCTGCCGACAGTTCGACCCCCGGTTTGGTCAGCACGCCAATCGCCCGCTCCACCACCGGGTCGCGCAGGGTGATGCAGTGCGCGCCCGACTCCTGCATCTGCCTGACGCACAGCGCCGGCACCGCGCTCACGCCCAAACCGCTGGCGACCATGCGCCCGACCGTCGCCAGTTGATGGCTTTCAAATTCCACCGGCAACTTCATCCCGCGAGCCTGCAGGTGTTCTTCCAGCATCACCCGTACGGTCGACGGGCGTTGCAGGGTGATGAACGGTTCTTTCAACAACGTTTCCCAGTCGATTTCCGGCCGGTCGGCCAGCGGTGAATCCGGCGGCACCACGGCGACAAAGCGGTCGATGTACAACGGCGTAAACTGCAGCGACGTGCTGTGCGCCGGTTCGAACGAAACGCCGAGTTCCACTTGGCGGTCGCGGACCATTTCCAGCACCTGTTCATTGATCACGTCGTTCACCGTCACGTTGACTTTCGGGTAGCGTGCGCGGAAGGTTTTGAGGATCGGCGGCAGCAGGTTTCCGGCAAACGATGGCATCGCTGCGAGGGTCACGCGACCGCGCTGCAGGGTAAAACGTTGGCGCAGTTCGTCTTCGGCGTTGTCCCAATCGGCGATCAGCCGTCGGGCCAGCGGCACCAGTGATTCACCTTCCAGGGTCAGCGCGACGTTGCGCGTGTTGCGCGTGAACAGCCGGCCACCGAGGCCTTCTTCGAGGGCCTTGATGGTCAGGCTCAACGCCGATTGCGACAGGTGCAAGCGCTCGCAGGCGACGGCGAAGCTCAGGCTTTGCGCCACGGCGAGGAAGGCGCGGATTTGCTTGACGGTCATGGTCGCGTTGCTCCGGTGATGGGCGTGCAAGTTATTTGTAGGAGCATGGCTTGCCCGCGATGGGATTTTTGACATCGTCTTCGCGAGCAAGCTTTGCTCCTACAGGTTATGAGGCGTCTGTGAAATCGTGTTCGCGAGCAAACTTCGCTCCTGCGGCAGGAATGATATTGATGTAGGGCGCACGGACGTCATTGGTGAGTTTTATCTATCAATCGTCCTTAAAAATCAACTTAACAAATGAATCGACCGGCGCGACACTCGGTTGCATTACGGCTAGCCAGCCGCCCATCAAGAATAAAAGAGGTGCATATGGCAGGTTTCGACAAGCGCGTGAGTTCCTATGAGGAAGCTCTGGCAGGTCTTGAAGACGGCATGACCGTGATCGCCGGCGGCTTCGGTCTGTGCGGGATTCCGGAAAACCTCATCGCCGAGATCAAGCGCAAAGGCACCCGCGACCTCACCGTGGTTTCCAACAACTGCGGCGTCGACGGTTTTGGCCTCGGCGTGTTGCTGGTGGATCGGCAGATCAGCAAAGTGGTGGCCTCCTACGTCGGCGAGAACAAGCTGTTCGAAGACCAACTGCTGAAAGGCGAAATCGAAGTCGTGCTTACACCGCAAGGCACCCTCGCCGAAAAAATGCGCGCGGGCGGCGCCGGCATCCCGGCGTTCTTTACCGCCACTGGCGTCGGCACCCCGGTCGCCGAAGGCAAGGAAGAACGTGAATTCCACGGTCGCCGCTACATCATGGAAGAGTCGATCACTGGCGATTTCGCCATCGTCAAAGGCTGGAAAGCCGACCATTTCGGCAACGTCATCTATCGCCACACCGCCCAGAACTTCAATCCGCTGGCCGCTACCGCCGGCAAGATCACTGTGGTCGAAGTCGAAGAAATCGTCGAGCCCGGCGAGCTGGACCCGTCGCAGATCCACACCCCTGGCATCTACGTCGACCGGGTCATTTGCGGCACGTTCGAGAAGCGCATCGAACAGCGCACCGTGCGTAAGTGATCCCCTGCCCCCGGACCGAATGAAGGAATAACAACAATGGCACTTTCCCGCGAACAAATGGCTCAGCGCGTCGCCCGCGAAATGCAGGACGGCTTCTACGTCAATCTCGGCATCGGCATTCCGACCCTGGTCGCCAACTACATCCCTGAAGGCATGGAAGTCATGCTGCAATCGGAAAACGGCTTGCTCGGCATGGGCCCGTTTCCGACTGAAGAAACCATCGACGCCGACATGATCAACGCCGGCAAGCAAACCGTGACCGCACGGATCGGCGCGTCGATCTTCTCCTCGGCCCAATCGTTTGCGATGATTCGCGGCGGCCACGTTGACCTGACCGTGCTCGGCGCTTTTGAAGTGGATGTGCAGGGCAACATCGCTTCGTGGATGATCCCCGGCAAGATGGTCAAGGGCATGGGCGGCGCGATGGACCTGGTCGCTGGCGCCGACAACATCATCGTCATCATGACCCACGCGTCGAAGGACGGTGAGTCGAAACTGTTGGCCCAATGCAGCCTGCCGCTGACCGGCGCCGGGTGCATCAAGCGCGTTCTGACCGACCTCGCCTACCTTGAAATCAAGGACGGCGCGTTCATTCTCAAAGAACGCGCGCCGGGTGTCAGCGTCGAAGAAATCGTCGCCAAGACCGCCGGTAAACTGATCGTGCCGGAACATGTTCCGGAAATGCAATTCGCTGCTCAGTGAGGAATCATTCCATGCAAGACGTCGTTATTGTTGCCGCCACCCGCACCGCCATTGGCAGTTTCCAGGGCGCGTTGGCCGGTGTGTCCGCGGTTGATCTGGGCGCGGCGCTGATCCGCCAGTTGCTCGCGCAAACCGGGCTCGACCCCGCGCAGGTCGATGAAGTGATCATGGGCCAGGTGTTGACCGCCGGTGCCGGGCAAAACCCTGCGCGCCAGTCGGCGATCAAGGCTGGCCTGCCGTTTACTGTGCCGGCGATGACCCTGAACAAGGTCTGCGGTTCGGGCCTCAAGGCGTTGCATCTGGCGACCCAGGCAATTCGTTGCGGCGATGCCGAGGTGATCATTGCCGGCGGCCAGGAAAACATGAGCCTGTCCAATTACGTAATGCCCGGCGCGCGCACCGGTCTGCGCATGGGCCACGCGCAAATCGTCGACACGATGATCAGCGACGGTCTGTGGGATGCGTTCAACGATTACCACATGGGCATTACCGCCGAGAACCTTGCCGAGAAGTACAGCCTGACTCGCGAACAGCAAGACGCTTTCGCCGCCGCTTCGCAGCAGAAAGCCTCGGCAGCCATTGAAGCCGGGCGGTTTGTCGATGAGATCACGCCGATCCTGATCCCGCAGCGCAAGGGCGATCCGCTGTCCTTCGCCACCGACGAACAACCCCGCGCCGGCACCACCGCCGAGTCGCTGGGCAAGTTGAAAGCGGCGTTCAAGAAAGACGGTTCGGTCACGGCCGGTAACGCCTCGTCGTTGAACGATGGCGCTGCCGCAGTGATTCTGATGAGCGCCGACAAAGCCAAGTTGCTGGGCCTGCCGGTATTGGCGAAAATCGCTGCTTACGCCAACGCCGGCGTCGACCCGGCGATCATGGGCATCGGCCCGGTATCGGCAACCCGCCGCTGCCTGAGCAAGGCCGGTTGGTCGATCGAGCAACTGGATTTGATCGAAGCCAACGAGGCGTTCGCCGCACAATCGCTGGCCGTGGCGAAAGATCTGGAATGGGATCTGGACAAGGTCAACGTCAATGGCGGCGCAATTGCCCTGGGCCACCCGATCGGTGCCTCGGGTTGCCGAGTGCTGGTGACGTTGCTGCACGAAATGATCAAGCGCGACGCCAAAAAAGGCCTCGCCACCCTGTGCATCGGCGGTGGACAAGGCGTGGCCCTGGCGATCGAACGCGCCTGATCCACCCTGCTCTGATCGTTCCTGCGCTCCGCGTGGGAACGATCATAAGCTCACGCCGCCAGTTGCAAGATCAGCCACGCATTCGCGGCGCTGATCACGCCAAACAAGCCCCACGCCAGCACCCGCGTCGGCAGTTTGTTGACGAACGGCCCCATCAGCTTCTGGTCGTTGGTCATGCTGATCAGCGGGTACAACGCAAACGGCAATTGCAGGCTCAGCACCACTTGGCTCATCACCAGCAATTTGCCAATCGCGTTATCGCCCATCAGCCATACGCCGATGAACGCCGGGATCAGCGCCAGCCCCCGGGTAATCAGGCGTCGTTGATAACAAGGGATCCGCAGGTTCAGATACCCCTCCATGATCACCTGGCCGGCAATGGTCCCGGTGAAGGTCGAGCTCTGCCCCGACGCCAGCAGCGCGACGCCGAACAACACGCTGGCCAGCGCCCCGCCCACCAACGGATCGAGCAAGTGATAGGCGTCCTGAATGTCGACCACTTCGCTGTGTCCGGTGCTGTGGAAAGCCGCCGCCGCCAGAATCAGAATCGCCGCGTTGACCAGCAACGCCAGCGCCAGCGAGCCGATGGTGTCGATGCGCGCCAGTTTCACGGCGTCCTGCTTGCTTGCCAGGTCCTTGCCGATCATCCGTGTCTGCACAATTGAGGTGTGCAAATACAGGTTGTGCGGCATCACCGTGGCGCCAAGAATGCCGATCGCGATGTACAGCGGCGCGGCATCGCTGATGGCGGCCAGCGACGGCGTGAAACCTTGGGCGACGTCCGGCCAGTAAGGTTTGATCAGCAGCAATTCGACGAAGAAACACGCGCCGATCGTGCCGACCAGCACCAGCATGATTGCCTCGAGGCGGCGGAAACCACGGTTTTGCAGGGCCAGCACCAGCAAGGTGTCGAAGGCCGTCAGCGCAATGCCGGTGGTCAGCGAACAACCCAGCAGCAAATGGAACGCCAGCGCGCAGCCGAGCACTTCGGCGAGGTCGGTGGCGATGATCGAGATTTCCGCGAGCACCCACTGAACCCGCGCGGTGCGAGTGCTGTAGCGCTCCCGCGAGAGCTGCGCCAAGTCGCGGCCGGTGGCGATGCCCAGCCGCGAGCACAGGCACTGCACAACCATCCCGGCCATGCTCGCGAGCAACACCACGAACAACAAACTGTAGCCAAACCGCGACCCGGCCTCGATTGCAGTGGCCCAGTTGCCGGGGTCCATGTAGCCGATCGACACCAGCAAACCCGGGCCGGCGAAGCGCAGCATGCGTTTGAAAAACGTGGCGCTCGGATCGACGGCGACACTGCCGGCGACTTCCGGCGGGCAAAACGGCGCGGTGGCGAGTTTGGGCAAACTGAATTTCACGCGATCATCCATCAACAGAAGCAAAACGCGCAGCTTAGACGTTTCAGTCCGAGCGCCCAAGGGGCAAATGCCCCAGTATCAGGCGCCGTGACCGCGCGAATGGCTCAAGTACCCTGCCGACGGAAAAACAGCGTGACCTGACCGACCTCAAAGCCGAACTTGGTCATCGCCGAGCGATTGGCCAAGGTGTTTTCGTCGATCAGATACATCCAGTCATCGAGGTGCACGTCGTAGACCTTGTCATCGACCGGCAGGCTCAGCACGTAACGCCAGTGCAGCGCATTGCCGGCCACCTCGCCGCTGGACTCGCCAACCACATCGCCCGCCGTGCCACGCCAGCGACCGGGGCCGTCGGGGCGCAGGGTCCAGACGCGGGTCTGTTTGGTGCCGTCGCTGTAGGTAAAGTCCTCGTGCATGATCAGATTCTGGCCGTCCATGCGGCTATTGATCAGCACATGAAAACGCTTGACGACCTCGCCCGAGCGTTTCTGAAACATGCCCCAACCGTCGACGCGCCCGAGGAAAAACCCCGGCAGATCGAGTTTCGGATTTTCCTCGCTGTAGCGCTGCACATCGACGCCACCGCAGCCGGCCAGGCCCAGAAGCGAGCCCAGGCACAGCACCAGCATCAGTTTTTTCAAAAGCATCTTGTCCAAAAGCAGATGTTTCAGCATCACGGCGCTCTCACGGTGGGTTAGTGCCCAGCAACTGCCGGCGCAACTCGGGGTTACGGGTTCTCGGGTCGAGCCAAATCGCAAAAAACGCCTCGGCGAATTGCACGTCCCGCACTTCGTGCTGCAATTGCTGGCCGACAAAGAACTGCGCGCCCTGCCCCGGCAGATACACGCCGGTAATGCGCGTACCCGCAGCAACATCGACAAACGAGCGCTGCATCTGCGCCTGCCATTCGGCCAATTGCGCGTCGCTCACCGATTTGCCGGACAAGCGCTTGATCTCATCGACGCTGGCCTGCACCAGATCGTCGCGGGAAATCTTGCGTTGATAAATCAGTTCCAGCGCAAATGGCTGATCCATCGCCAGCGGCCGCGTCGTGCTCCACAGCCGCGCGTTGTAGACGTCAAAGCCAAATACCCGAAAGTCGCCGCTGCCGATGATCTGCGCGCCGGGCAGGCCTGCTTGCCAATTCGCCAGCGCTGGGGTGGCGAGCAATGCCAGCAGCAACAAGCCGTGATGCAAACGCAATTTGGTTTTGTTCATGGTGATCAAGTCATCGTCGGTGCCTGTTAAAAGTTATACACCAATAAACTATTTGTACAACTTTGCGCATTCGGATTTTTGTATACAAAACACCGCAATCGGTAGAGCAATCGGCCGCACACGGTGCTAACGTGGCCGCTCACTCAGGTCGGAGGTGCGTGCGTGCTGATGCTCAAGCTGTTGGTGATTCCCGGATTTCTGCTGTTGATTTCCCTGGCCGGCAAACGCTGGGGACCGAGCGTCGCCGGTTGGCTGTCGGGATTGCCGGTGGTGGTCGGGCCGATTCTGTTTTTTCTGGCGATCGAGCAAGGTGAGGTATTCGCCGCGCAGTCGGCCACCGCCGCGTTGTCGGCGATGTTCGCGATGATCGCTTTTTGCGTGACCTACGCCCAAGTCGCGCAACGGGCCAATTGGCCGTGGGCACTGACGATTTCGCTGTTGGTGTGGAGCGCGACGGCGGTGCTGTTGTCAGTGATTCCGCCGTCGCTGACGTTCTCGGTCATCGCGGCGGCGACCGCGCTGCTCGCCGCGCCCTACCTGTTCCCGTCGGTTCAGCCGATTGTTGCGGGGGCCAAACCCAAGTCCGACAAACTGTTGCTGCGCATGGTCGCCGGCGCTCTGCTGACGTTGGCCGTGACCTTGCTGGCCAGCACCGTCGGCGAACGCTGGAGCGGCTTGCTCGCGGTGTTCCCGGTGTTGGGCAGCGTGATGGCGGTGTTTTCCCAGCAGACCCGCGGCCCGGCGTTCACCGCCGCGTTGCTGCGCGCGACGGCCACCGGCATGTACTCGTTCGCGGCGTTTTGCCTGGTGGCGGCGCTGACCTTGCCCAGCCTTGGCATGAGTGGCTTCGTGCTCGGCGTCGGCGTGTCGGTCGGCATGCTCGGCGTCACCCGGCTCCTGCTGGCGAAACCCGCACCAACCCAATAAACCTCAAACTTTCGGGTCATTGGGCGGATGCGGTATTCCGTGGGATGATTGCGCAACCGCGCGACCATCCCTGGAGAGTTCCGAATGTCATTGATCAGTAAAAAAGCCGTTGTCCTGTTGCTGACGGCGGTCACCAGCCTGGGGGCGTTGAATGCTTACGCCGCCAAGGCCGCCAGCGACGCGCCGCTCAAAGTCTCGATGCTTGCCGGCAAGTTCAGCTTCACCCTGCCTAAAGGCTTCGCCGCCAACCCGCTGCCGCCGGGCGCGACCGGGGCGACCGGCACCATGTACGTCAACGAAACCACGAAAACGGTGGTAATCGCCGCCGAAAACAGCCTGCCACCGGGCGTTACCGTCAAGGACAACGACGGCAAATTCCTCGACGAAACCGCCGCCGATTTCGATGTCGCCGAACACAAGGCCCTGCCGGATTTCAACAAGCTCAGCGAAAAGAGCCTGACCCTCAAAGGCACCGGGCTGGGCGTGCGTCAAGTTGACAGCACCGCCACTCAGGGCGGCGGCAAGACCCTCAACTCGACGCTGATGGCGGCTTCCGGCAACAAAATGGCGGTCATCCAGATCATCTCGCGCCCGGCCGACAAGGCCGGTCACGACACACTGGTCAAGCAAATCACCGGCAAATAATGCCTGCAACTCAGCGATTGAGGCGCTGCAACCAGGCGCTCAAATCCTCAATTTCGCCAGCGCTGATGCTGTGGCCCAGACCTTCGTAGGTATGAAACTCCGGTTTCAGTGACAGGCGCTGAAGCAGGCTGTTGGCGGCGGTGCCATCAACCAGCGGCAAGCGTTGGTCGAGGGTGCCGTGACCGATGAAGATCGCCAGTTTCTGGCGGTTTTCATCCGGTTTCAGCTCGGCTTTGAGCACCGGCAGAATCCGCCCGCTCAGCGCGGCAATCCCGCCCACCGCTTGGGGATGACGCAACCCCACTTCGTAGGACATGATCGCGCCCTGACTGAAACCGACCAAAAACACCTTGCTGGCGTCGGTGTGATACTTCTTCGCCGCTTGCGCGATGAAATCCAGCAACAGCTTGCCGCTGGTTTTCAGATCGTCGGTTTCACCGTTGTAGGCGCCTTGGCCCTTCTGGCGAAACCACTGATAGCTGTCCGGTTCCGAGCCCAACGCGACGGGCGCCTGCACCGACAGGTAATTGTATTGCGCAGGCAATTCGTCCTTGATGCCGAACAGGTCCTGCTCGTTGCTGCCGTAGCCGTGGAGGAAAATCACCAAGGGCTGATTTTGCGAATCCGGGCTGGCCTGCTCGATGTATTTGAGCGGCAAGTCGTTCTGCAGTGGAGCTTCGGCGTGGGCCGTGGCGCAGGCCACGAGCATCAACAGGGCAAGAAACTTCAGCATAAATCTTCCTTCACAGGGCGCAGGATTTGGCGGACACCCTAACACTTGTGCGGAAGATTTTTGTTGTGGCTGATGAGGCTTTCGCGGGCAAGCCTCGCTCCTGCAAGGGACTGCGATCCCCTGCAGGAGTGAGCCTGCTCGCGATGAGGCCCTGACAGGCAACGCCGCCAGTGAATCAATCGTTAATCAATTTCCCCACGCGAATCGCTTCACGCCCGGCGACTTTCGCCTGCCACGTGCCCGGTTGCGTGTAGCGTCCGCGATCAATCGCGAACAGCACGCCGCTGGTGCCGGCGCGCACGGTGCTGACCCGGTCGTTCAGCGGGTCGACCACTTCAAACAGCGCATCGCCCTGCTCCACCCACTCGCCCGCCTCGCGCAAAAAACTGACCACGCCGTGATGCGGCGCGAACAAATACTCGGTGCCCTCGAACGGCATGCCTTCGCAGCATTCGCTCGGCGCTGCCGGCCAGTCGCCGCTGATAAAACCCTGCTCGGCGAGGAAACCGAGAATCGCTTTGCAATTGGCCTGCGCCTGATCAACCCGCGTGTCACCCATGCTGCCGAGCTCGAGCGTGGTCGCCAGGTTCGCCGCCGGAATCGCCGCGTGCGGGAAGGCTCGCGCCAGGCGCAACCACGGCGTCGAGCAGGATTCGTCGAACGAGCTGCCGCCAGAGTCTTCGCACAACAGCGCGACGCCCGCCTGCAAACGCGCGGCCAGCGATTGCCACTGCGGCCAGTGCTGCGGCAGTGCGTAAATATGAATCGCGGCGTCGAAGTCGCAATGCAAATCCAGAGTGATGTCGGCGTCGCAAGCGTGACGCAACAGCAAGCGGTGCATCGCTTCCAGTTGTGAGGACGGCGCCGGCAGAGCGTCGAGCACCTGGCCCATGGTCTGGCGGATCAGCGCGACGTTGGCCGCGACATCATCGCCCAGTTGCGCGCCGATCAACGCGGCGACCGGCTCGCTCAGTTCGACGAACGCGCGGTTGAAATTCTTGCCGCTGCCGAGCTCGAAACGGCCCATGTGCGCGCCTTGCAGATGCTGGTCGAGGCCGATCGGGTTGGCGACCGGCACCAACTCGATCACGCCTTGCAATTGGCCTTGGGTTTCGAGCTCGGCGAGGCGCTTTTTCAGCTCCCACGCAGTGCGCATGCCCGGCAGTTCATCGGCGTGCAGGCTGGCCTGGATGTAAACCTTTCGCGCACCGGCGCCATAACGAAACACGCTGAGGCTGCGCTCGGTGCCGAGGTGGCTCCAGGGCAATGGATGGTCGATGCGTTGCATGAAAACTCCTGAATCCTGACGACGGTGCAAGCGAGGCGCTGAAGATAGCGTTTAACGGTTGCACAAACCAATAACAAGTTCGGGGTTGGCAGAGGTCAGGGAATCTCTGAGCAGAGTTGATCACGTGCAGGAGCGAGGCTTGCCCGGTAAGGCGTCTGTCCGGGCGACGCATTCTCCAAAAAAAACTCAACGCTTCACCGCCACCCAGGTAAAACACAACGGCAATTGCGCCGTTTGCTGTTGATATTGGTCGTACAGCGCCTCGCGGTTGGAGTGCGGGTATTCCTTGAAGTGGCTGATCTGTAATCCAGCTTCCATGGCACCGGTGAAAATCGCGCTCAATGTGTGAACAAACCAATACGACGCCGCTGCGGGTTGCTCGACTTTGCCGTCATACACAATTGGCTGATGTTGCACAAACGGCTCGCTGCGAAAGTACGAACTCGCCAGCCGGTGCGGGTCGGCGGCTTCTGGATCGAACATTTCCAGGAACGGGTGAGTTTCATAGATCACCACCGCGCCACCCGGCTTGAGGATTTGCGCGACGTGAGCGAAAAACTCGGCAATGTCCGGCATCCAGTTCAAGACGCCAATGGTGATCAGCGCCAGATCAAACCTTCCGTGCAACGCCGCTGGCAAATGATGAATGTCCGCCTCAATAAACTCGGCGTCGTGCGGCGACCGCTCAGCCAGCTCCCGCGCCTGTTGCAAAAACGCCGCAGACTGATCGACCCCCACCACCTGCCGCGCGCCAGCCGCGTAAAGCGACAAACTTTCCCGCCCGTTATTGCAACCCAGTTGCACCACCTCCTTGCCCTCGACGCCCAACTCCTCAAGCACTGCGCGCAAGGTGTCGTCGATGCAGCTGAAATCCGCGCGACTGACCTCGTCGAGCAAAACCGGCCAGTCGGGATTGTCTTTGTGGTGCCTTGCGGAGTCATTCCAGGCGTCGCGGTTGCTGGCGATGGCCTGTTGTTTTGTCGGCATGTCCATTGCGTACTCCAGAGCTCTTTTTTATTGACCGGCAAGAGTCTAGATCAGCCGTTGAACCGCCACAGCACAGGTTTGTACGGAGGTTGTAAATCGGCCATCAGCAACGCATCACGTGGCGCCAGCTATAGTTAATGACCTTGGGGAAATGCGGGAAAACCGATTTCGCAGGTGCCGTCATGAAACACACCGATTTAACGCTGCTGTTCATCGCTTTTCTAAGTTCTGTCAACGCTGCGCACGCCGACGATTTGTTCACGCCGATAGAGCGGTCCAGCATTGAAATACTCTATTACGGCGCCGACCAGCCGTTCGCGAATCCGGCGCCGTTTACCCTGAACGCCGTGCCGCCGCGCGCGTATATTTCTACCGCGCCGCAAGACTTCATTCCGGTCGCCAGCGACCACGTGTTCTACGATTCGCGGTTGCCGACCGTGGCGGATAGCACCGTGCGCGTGTTCATTCGGTCCTACGATGCGCAGCGCGGAATCTACGTCAACGACGAAGTGCTCGACCCGACCTGCCTGCTCGCCTGCCTCGCCCCTCAGGGCCCGGCGCTGCCATGATGCTCAATCCGACGGCCAGTTATGTCGCAGCGCCGCGCGGCGGTCGATGGCATCGCGCAAGCGGCGCTTCTGACTTTCCCAGACTTCGCTGTCGACCTTTTCCGAACGCATCAGCGCCAACATCGCTTGCTTGGCCTGGAAATATTCCTCGCAGGCATCCTGACGCTTGATCCGCAGCGCCTCGTCCGCGGACATTTCCATTTGCCGCAGCGCGCGGGTGCAGCGGTCGTCCATGACCACGCCCAAGGTCAGTTGAATCCGATGCGGGGCGCGAAATGCCGTCACCGTGCGCAGAATCTCCCGCGCTCGCGCGCAGCCCCACGCCAGCGCTTGGGCCAATGCCGGTTGCCCTTCGCGGTCGTGAAACTCTTCTGCCAGCGGCGAGCCGTCGCGGGCATATAACCCGACAAACACCTGCGTCACTTGTGCACGATTGAGCCGCGCCTGGACGTCAATCTGCGTGCCGTCCGGCAATACTTCATCATGATCACGCCCGTGTAATTGGCTGTTGATCCACAGCCAGTACTGCGCACCCCTGCGTCGCATGGACCGTTACTCCGTCAAAGGGAAAAACCAGTCAGGCACACCCTCGGTGGATTTTCCACTGAGCGCCCCCACCTCTCGTCGTCCTCTGACAAACCATCGATCCTCAGCCCATCGGTGCCCTCACCACTGACGCTTGTCCGGCCGCGCGAGGCCGAGTTTTTCGATCCGGTAACGCAGCATGTCGCGGCTCAACCCGAGCAAACGCGCAGATTTGGTGACGTTCCAGTCAGTCTTGTCGAGCATCTTGCGCACCATGTCGCGCTCGACTTCCGGCAAGTTCATCGATTCGACGCCGTTGCACGGCCGCGGTTCGATGTATTGCGGCTCCTGCACCAGCAGCGGCTCATCGACCAGGCTCTGGCAGACGTGCAATTGATGCGCGGCAATGCTGTCGCTCTGCGCCAGCAACACGGTTTGCTCCAGCATGTTGCGCAACTCGCGCACGTTGCCCGGCCAGCTGTAACTCAGCAGCAACGCTTCAGCCTGATCGCTGAAATACAAATGCGGTTTGCCGTAACGCTTGCCGTGGATCGCCAGAAAGTGCCGCGCCAGCAGCAACGCGTCGGTTCCTCGGGCGTGCAGGCGCGGGACTTTGATCGAGATAATGCGCAGCCGAAAAAACAGATCACGGCGAAACTTGCCCTGCTGGACCATCTGTTCAAGGTTGCAATTGGTTGCACTGATCACGCGCAGATCGACCTTACGCTCCTTCACCGAGCCGACCCGGCGGATGGTCCGGTCTTCCAGCAACTTCAGCAGTTTGGCTTGCAGCAGCAAATCCATCTCGCCGACTTCATCCAGAAACAACGTGCCGCCGTCAGCCGCTTCCACCAGCCCGACGCGACGGTCCTTGGCGTCGGTGAACGCACCTTTCTCGTGACCGAACAACTCGGATTCGGCCAGATTTGATGGAATCGACGCGCAATTGAATTCAATAAACGGGCCTTTGGCGCGCGGGCCGTCGAAGTGCAGCGCGCGCGCTACCAGTTCCTTGCCGGTGCCGGTTTCGCCCTCGACCAACACGGGCGGCAGGTCGGTATTGGCCATTCGGCGTTCGGCGTCGAGCAACTGGCCGATGGTGTTTTTCAGGTACTGCATCGGCGCCGATTCGCCGATCAGCGCCTGCACGCCGGACTTCTGCGCCTCGCGCTCCTGGTAAAACGACAACGTGCGCTCCATGCGCTCGGTCGCCAGGGCCTTGTCCAGCAACAGTTTGAGTTCGGGCAGCGCCACCGGTTTGGTGACGTAGTGAAACGCGCCCTCCTTCATCGCCACCACCGCGTCTTCGACGTTGCCGTAACCGGTCATCATGATCACTTTCAGATCCGGCGCGCTGATGCGCAGCTTCTGGATCAAGTCGTGACCGCTCATGCCCGGCAGCGAGTTATCGGTGAGCACCACGTCCGGCACAAACGAGCTCAGTTGCTCCAGTGCATCCTCAGCCGAATGGCAGACCGTCACCTCGAAATCTTTGCGCTCAAGGTAGGTCTGGATGTTTTCGGCGAGGAGTTCGTCATCCTCCACCAGCAATATGCTGCGCTCCATATTCCCCTCCCGTTGCCACTCTGAAATTGAGACAGACGCGGGTTCCTTCCTGCTCCTGGCTGGTCAGTTCGACCGAGCCATGGAAGCGTTCCATTATTCGTTTGACCAACGCGAGGCCGACGCCGAGGCCTCCCTGCTTGGTGGTAAAAAACGGTTTGAAGACCATTTGTTGCTGCTGCCGGGTCATGCCTTTGCCGGTGTCGGTCAGGGTCATGCGCAACGCGTCGGGGCGCGGCGCATCAATCTCGATACTCAACACGCCGCCCGTTGGCATGGCTTCCAGGGCATTGGCGAACAGGCTGTTGAGGATCTGCGTGAGCAACACTTGCTGGCTGACTACCGGCGGGAAGCTCTGCGCGGTGAAGCGCACACGAACATTCGAGCGTTTGATCAGCGCCTCGAAAGCGCTCAGGGTGTCGTCGATGGCCAGCACCAGGTCGACGGATTCACAGTCGTTGTTCATCGGCCGCAATGACAGCAACAATTCGCGCACCCAACGCGACATGCGATCGACCTGATTGATGATGTCGCCGATGTTCTTCTGCGCGCCGTGGCTGGCGATTTCCTGGGCCAGTTCGGCGCTGGAACGGATGGTCGCCAACGGGTTGCGCAAGCTGTGGGCCACCGCTGAGGACATCTCGCCCAACGCGACAAACGTTTCGTTGGCGATCAATTGTTTTTGCTGACTCTGCAGCAACGTCGCGGCGCGGCGCACGATCCAGAACAGCGCCAGATAAATCGCCGCGCCGCCGAGCAATGTCGCAATCCAGATCGACTTGAAACCGCGCTGAATGCGCTCCACCAGGTCGGTCGGTTCCTTGTAGATTTCGACCATGGCGATCACTTGGCTTTTGTCGGCGTTGAACATCGGGATGTAGTTTTCGATGAACAGTGATTGCGGCTCGCGCAGGAGCATTTGCTCGGGCCGTTCCTCGTCGATCTTGTGGTAACTGGCGGACACCGGGACCTTCATTTTGAAGGAATCATCGAGTTCCTCGTCGTCCTCGAAATGCATGCCGATCATCTGCGGGTTGGTCGACCAGGTCACCGTGCGATCGAGGGCAAACACCGTTGCCAGCAACAAGCCCGGCAAGTGCTCGACATGGTCTAGAAACTCGATGCGCGCCGAGGCTCGCGTCTGCGCCGGGACGTCGGAATAAGCGTTGTCCTGCCGCGGATCAAGCATCTCGCCCATGGTTCGGTTGCTGTTGATTTTGGCGTGGCGCATCTCGGCATCGCCGATGGCCTGGATGAACTGCGCGGTGAGCAAGGCATCGCGCTCAATGCTTTCGGTGACCACGAAACGCGTGGAAACGTAGCCCAGACCCAGCGCCACCGCCGCGATGAAGAAAAAACTCGCCAGGGAAAACCAGCGCAGCAAATTGAACTGCCCGCTCCGGTGCTCCTGCTCTGCTGCCATCAGGGTCGGCGCAGGTATTTTTTGTTGTTCTGGCATCAGCATGGGCATGTCCTGGGGAAGCTTGCGTGACGACCTTTTGCGGCGGACTACGATCAGTGTAGGTGGCAATACTGAGGATCGAATGGCCAATGATGGTATTTCGCCGCCATTGGGCAGGAAAACCCTGGACGCCGCGCCATTCGGGCTTTTCCAGCCAACGCAGTGCAAGAGAATGCGAAGCGTTGGCGCTTGCGCAGGCTGTCATTAACCGCCAAATCGGTCGTCGCGCGGCGTGGGTGCTTGCGAGCCATTATCGTGTCCATCGCCAGCCTTCTCGACGTCATGCCTCGGTACTGCTGATTTGCAATTACCTCGCCATGTCTTTCACCGGCGCTCACCCCTGCGAGGACGCCTGATCAAACAACGGCTTATGACTTTTGGTAGGCGGCTAACGGTGTCGCGGTGGGCAATCACACCCGTTTGTGGGGAACGCTCTTTCCCCGTTTCAGGGCACGAGTTTGAACGACAGGCGCACGCACGTGCCCTCGCCCTCGCGGCTGCCGAGCGCGACGCCGCCGCCGAAGCGTTCCATGATGCGTTTGACCAGCACCAGCCCTACGCCGAGGCCGCCAGTCTTGGTGGTGAAAAACGGCCGGAAGGCCATTTTGCGCTGTTCTTCGCTCATGCCTTTGCCGGTGTCGCTGAGCACCACGCACACGCCGCGCGCATCGGTCGGTTCGAGGGTGATGGTGAGTTTGCCGCCCTTGTCCATGGCTTCCAAAGCGTTGGCCATCAGGCTGTTGAGGATTTGCGTGAGTTGCATGTGCTGGCTGAGGACCATCGGCGTCTGCTGCGGGTTGAACTCGACTTTGACCCCGGCGCGGGTAATTTGCTGCTCGAACGCCATCAGGCTGTCGTGGATCGCCGCGACGAGGTTGACCGGCTCGGCATCGTCGTTGAGCGGTCGCAGGGATTGCAGCAATTCGCGGACCCATTTCGACATGCGATCGACCTGGCCAATGATGTCGTTGATGTTTTTATGCGCCGGGCCGGCGCCGAGCTCGAGCGCCAGTTCGGCGCTGGAACGGATGGTCGCCAACGGATTGCGCAGGCTGTGGGCGACGGCCGACGACATCTCGCCGAGGGCGACAAAGGTTTCGTTGGTAATCAGCAGTTTTTGTTGCTGCGCCAAGAGGATCGCCGCGCGCCGCACGATCCAGTACAACCCCAGGTAAATCAGGCCGCCGCCGAGTGCCGTGGCCAGCCAGATCAGCACCAGCCCTCGGCCGATGCGGCCGATCAGGTCTTTGGGTTCCTTGTAGATCTCGACCATGGCGGTGACGTTTTTGCCGTCGGCGTCGAACAGCGGGATGTAGTTTTCGATAAAGATGTAATCCGGCGGCGTGATGAATTTCTGCTCCATCCGCCCTTCGTCGATGTCGTGATAACTGGCCGACACCGGCACTTTGTATTCGAACGCGTGGTCGAGGTCTTCGTCGACATGGATGGTGGTGCCGACGAGCGCCGGGTTGGTGGACCAGATCACCCGCCGGTCGGGTGCGTAGATATTGGCGAGCAATACGTCCGGCAAGTGCGCGATGTGATCGAGAAACTCCCCCCGGGCATTGGCGCGTGCGGCGGGGTCAACGTCGGGGAAATCTTTGTCCTGGCGCGGATCGAGCAGTTCGCCCATGGTCCGCACATTGGGAATCGCCACGTGGCGCACCTCGGCCGAGGCAATCGCCTGAATGAATTGCGAGGTCAGCAGGGCATCGCGCTGCACGCTTTCGGTAATCACAAACTGCGTCGACACCGCCCCCAACGCCACCGCGACCGTGGCAATCACGCCCATGCTGATCAGCGAAAACCAGCGCAGCAGATTGAACGGCTGCTTGCGCGTGCTCAAGCGAACGTCGCCCTCCTCGGGCCGAAGCGTTTGTGCGTGCAGTTTCATGGACGATGACCCAGGCGGTTTCCCTATAGGGTTATAGCCCACAGTTTGGGGTTTGCCCCAATGCGAGCAAGCTAAGGAAATCCCCCGTCCCGCTGAAGAAACATCCTGTGGCGAGGGGGTTTACCCCCGTTGGGCTGCGCAGCGGCCCCAATGAAGCTGACGCGGTTCTTCAGGAAAAACTCGATCGCAGGTTTGGGGGTTGCTGCGCAACCCAACGGGGGTAAACCCCCTCGCCACAGGGTGTTTATTTCTTCAGGGGGAATTGCGGCGTCGGTGCAAGCAGCTAAAAGACGCGCGCGACGAATACCGTCAGCCAACAAAATCCTTCTGAGAGACATCGCACCTGTGGCGAGGGGGTTTACCCCCGTTGGGTTGCGAAGCAGCCCCAATAAAACTGTCGCGGTTCTTCAGGAAAAACTCGATCACAGGTTTGGGGGTTGCTGCGCAACCCGACGGGGGTAAACCCCCTCGCCACAGGGTGTTTATTTCGTCAGGGGAAATTGCGGCGTCGGAGCAGATAGCTAAAGACCTGCGCGACGAATACCGTCACACCAACAAATTCTTATGAGAAGACACAGCCCCCGTGGCGAGGGGGTTTACCCCCGTTGGGCTGCGAAGCGGCCCCAATAAAACTGTCGCGGTTCTTCAGGAAAAACTCGATCGGCGGTTTGGGGGGCTGCTGCGCAACCCGACGGGGGTAAACCCCCTCGCCACAGGGTGTTTATTTCGGCAGGGGAAATTGCGGCGTCGGAGCAAATAGCTAAAAGACATGCACAACGACTGCCGTCAGCCCGACAAAACCCTCATGAAAAAACACAGCCCCCGTGGCGAGGGGGTTTACCCCCGTTGGGCTGCGAAGCGGCCCCAATAAAGCTGTCGCGGTTCTTCAAGAAAACTCGATCACAGGTTTTGGGGCTGCTGCGCAACCCAACGGGCGTCCCCCCCTCGACATC
The DNA here is from genome assembly GCF_002836905.1 of Pseudomonas sp. 43NM1. Classification (NCBI taxonomy): domain Bacteria; kingdom Pseudomonadati; phylum Pseudomonadota; class Gammaproteobacteria; order Pseudomonadales; family Pseudomonadaceae; genus Pseudomonas; species Pseudomonas sp. 43NM1. The sequence continues at coordinate 24,791 of NZ_MKGS01000196.1, forward strand.
ACCACCCATCAAGAAAATCAAAACTCATTTACCTCAATTGCGACATTTGGCGCTATCATCGCGTCAAATGTCGCGAGAGGTCATCAACATGTCCGCAACCAATACCGCAGACACATCAACCGGCGATAAATCCCGCCCCGCAGGCCGGCGGGCCGCCGCAGCCAAAGTCAGCAAAACACCGACGGAAGTCCTGCTGCATGGCCGTAAAAGTGACACCCCACTGGAGATTATTCGCTACACGCAAGAAGGTTTCGACTTGAGCGACGTCCGCGAAATGCTCGAAATCTCCGCGCTGTACATGGCCAGCGGTCTGGTCGAACGCATCACCGGTAAATCCGTGAGGACTGTCCAGCGCTTGACCAAAGAGACCGCCACAGTGCGCTTGAATCAGCAGCAAAGTACCGTTGCATTTCAATACGCGCAGACGCTGGAACACGCGATCAACGTGTTCGGCAGTCAGCCATTGGCCGAGGACTGGCTGAAAAAACCCTGCAAATACCTGGACGGAAACATCCCGTTGTTATTGATCGACAACGCGCTGGGCTACCTGGTGGTCGAGGGTTACCTGACACGGATTGAACACGGGGTTTATCAATGAATGCTTTGCCATGGGACGGCACTTGGCACGCCTGGCGCCTGGATCGCGAGGTATTCAAGGAGTCATGGGACAGCGGCCTCGGCGCGCAAGCCTCCGGTGGTCGCTGGAACCCGCCCGGGCGCCGGGTCATCTACGCGTCGGCGGACCCCTCGACCGCCATTCTGGAAGTGGCGGTGCATGTCGGCTTCGATACGCTGGACAGGGTCCCGCACGTGCTGACCTGCTTCCAGGTACTCGACCCGTCCACCATTAAAGTCATCCAGCCCGATGATGTGCCAAATCCGAACTGGCTCATCCCCTCCCTGCCCTCGCTCAATCAGCAGCGGTTTGCCGATAATTTTTTGACCGAACATCCCTTCGTGCTGATCCCTTCAGCCGTGACCCGGCACTCGTGGAATCTGCTGGTGAGCTGCGATCTGGCCGCTGAGCAATTCAAGCTTGTGTCCCAGGAACGTTTCGCACTGGACACCCGCCTGATCAAGTAACGGTGAAAT
>NZ_MKGS01000197.1:0-25798 GCF_002836905.1 Pseudomonas sp. 43NM1
TCCTTGGCTTGCAAATCAAACCCACCAGTAAAGAAGAAGGTCGCCTGGAGAGTGAGGGCGGCGGCGGTGTTGCGGTCGGCAACGCGGATTTGGTCGGCGAAGCGGAATACGAGTCGGACGGCCACACCTATCGCCTGAAAAACGGCGCGGTGGTGATCGCTGCGATCACTTCCTGCACCAACACCTCCAACCCGAGCGTGATGATGGCGGCCGGTCTGGTCGCGAAAAAAGCCGTCGAGAAAGGCCTGACGCGCAAACCGTGGGTCAAGAGTTCGTTGGCTCCGGGTTCGAAAGTGGTCACCGATTATTACAACGCCGCCGGTCTGACCCAATACCTCGATCAGCTGGGTTTTGCCCTGGTGGGTTACGGCTGCACCACCTGTATCGGCAACTCCGGGCCGCTGCCCGAGCCGATCGAGAAAGCCATTCAGAAAGCCGATCTGGCCGTGGCGTCGGTGTTGTCCGGCAACCGCAACTTCGAGGGCCGAGTGCATCCGCTGGTGAAAACCAACTGGCTGGCCTCCCCGCCTCTCGTGGTTGCTTACGCGTTGGCGGGCACGGTGCGCATCGACATCAGCAGCGAGCCGCTGGGCAATGACCAGGAAGGTAATCCGGTTTATCTGCGCGACATCTGGCCGAGCACCAAAGAGATTGCGGATGCGGTGAGTCAGGTCAATACGTCGATGTTCCACAAGGAATACGCCGAAGTGTTTGCCGGTGACGAGCAGTGGCAAGCGATCGAAGTGCCGCAAGCGGCGACGTATGTCTGGCAGGAAGATTCGACGTACATCCAGCATCCGCCGTTTTTCGATGACATCGGCGGGCCGTTGCCGGTGATTCAGGACGTGAGGAAAGCCAATGTGCTGGCGCTGCTCGGCGACTCGGTGACCACCGACCACATCTCGCCGGCCGGCAACATCAAGATCGACAGCCCCGCCGGGCGCTACCTGCAAGAGAAAGGCGTCGAACCGCGCGACTTCAACTCCTACGGTTCGCGGCGCGGCAACCACGAAGTGATGATGCGCGGGACGTTCGCCAACATCCGGATTCGCAACGAAATGCTCGGCGGCGAGGAAGGTGGCAACACCATTTACATTCCGACCGGCGAGCGTTTGCCGATTTATGACGCGGCGATGCGTTATCAAGCGTCGGGCACGCCGCTGGTGGTGATTGCCGGGCAAGAATACGGCACCGGTTCCAGCCGCGACTGGGCGGCGAAAGGTACTAACTTGTTGGGGGTGAAAGCGGTTATCGCCGAAAGCTTCGAGCGTATTCACCGTTCCAACCTGGTGGGCATGGGCGTGCTGCCGCTGCAATTCAAACTGGATCAGAATCGCAAGAGCCTGAACCTGACCGGCAAGGAAACTGTGGATATCCTCGGCCTGACCGGGGTGGAAGTGACGCCACGGATGAACCTGACGCTGGTGATTACCCGTGATGACGGGCGCAGCGAGAAAGTCGATGTGTTATGCCGGATCGATACGCTGAACGAAGTGGAATACTTCAAGGCTGGCGGGATCCTGCATTACGTGTTGCGGCAGTTGATCGCCTCCTGACCACCGCGCCAAACCAGACACCGCCCTCGGGCGGTGTTTTTGTGTGTGCCGGGCGCTGAGCCGACAGGGGGCAGGCATGGAACACAACCCCCCTGAACACCCCCGACCCACTGTGGGACCGAGCTTGCTCGGGATGGCGGTGGGTCAGGCAACATCGATGCTGAATGTAATGGCCCCATCGCGAGCAGGCTCACTCCTACAAGGGGGTTATGCGTGGAGCACAAACTCCCTGAACGCCCCGATCCACTGTGGGACCGAGCTTGCTCGGGATGGCGGTTTATCAGTCGATATTGATGCTGAAGGTAATGGCCCTATCGCGAGCAAGCTCGCTCCCACAAGGTTTATCCGTGCAACACCGCCCTCTGTAGGAGTGAGCCTGCTCGCGATGGCGGTGCGTCAGCCGCTGCAAATGTTGACTGACCCACCGCTATCGCGAGCAGGCTCGCTCCTACAAGGGGGTTATGCGTGGAACGGAAATCCAATCCAACGCAATGCTCATTTCTGCGACGCACCGCCGGTTATTGAAAAATAAACTTCAACAAATCCGACTCGATGCCGACACCCTGTCAAAGCCTCACGGATTGAAAAAGCCATGCGTAATAACCAACCCACGACACAACGCGAACGGACGTTCCCGGCTCAGCAACGGTTGATTTCGACGACCGACGCCAAAGGCGTGATCACTTACTGCAACGACGCTTTCGTCGAAATCAGTGGGTTTTCCCGTGAGGAGCTGATCCGTGCGCCGCACAATCTGGTACGTCACCCCGACGTGCCGGCAGCGGTGTTCGCGCATATGTGGGGCACTTTGAAACAAGGCTTGCCATGGATGGGCATTGTCAAGAATCGCTGCAAGACCGGTGACCACTATTGGGTTAACGCCTACGTCACACCGGTGTTTGAAGGCAATCAGGTGGTCGGTTACGAGTCGGTGCGGGTCAAACCCACCGCCGAGCAGATCCGCCGGGCCGAAGCGCTCTACCAACGCATCAATCAGGGCAAGTCGGCGATTCCTTCGACGGATAAATGGCTGCCGATCCTGCAGGATTGGGTGCCGTTCATTCTGGTCAGCCAACTGAGCTTCATGATCGGTGCGTCGCTCAACTCGCATTGGGGTTTTGCCCTGGCGGCGGCGCTGTCGGTGCCGCTGGGCTTGCTCGGTTTGACCTGGCAACAGCGCGGCCTCAAGCGGTTGCTGGTGCTGGCCGGGCAGACCACGTCCGATCCGCTGATTGCGCAGATGTACACCGACAGTCGTGGCGCCCAGGCGCGTCTGGAGATGTCGATTCTCAGCCAGGAAGCGCGCCTGAAAACCTGCCTGACCCGGCTGCAAGACACCGCCGAGCACTTGACCGAGCAAGCCAAGCAATCCGATTCGCTGGCGCACAAGAGCTCCAGCGGCCTGGAACGCCAGCGCGTCGAAACCGAGCAAGTGGCCACCGCCGTCAATCAGATGGCCGCCACCACTCAGGAAGTCGCCAGCCACGTGCAGCGCACCGCTGATGCCACGCAGGAAGCCAATCGCCTGACCGGTCGCGGTCGCGACATTGCCGGGGAAACCCGCGAAGCCATTCAGCGGCTGTCGGTGGTGGTCGGTGAAACCGGGATGACCGTGACGCAACTGGCCAAGGACAGCGACGAAATCGGTGGCGTGGTCGATGTGATCAAAGGCATCGCCGACCAGACCAACCTGCTGGCGTTGAACGCGGCCATCGAAGCGGCGCGTGCCGGTGAAATGGGCCGTGGTTTTGCGGTAGTGGCTGACGAAGTGCGGCAACTGGCGCAACGCACCAGCGAGTCGACCGGGCAGATTCATGCGCTGATCGCCAAGCTGCAGCAAACCGCCAACACTGCCGTGCAAACCATGGATGCCGGCCATCGTCAGGCTGAAGAAGGCGTGGCGCGGGTGCTGGAAGCGGATCAGGCGTTGATCGGGATCAGCGAAGCGGTGGCGCACATCACCGACATGACCACGCAGATTGCTGCCGCGACCGAAGAGCAGAGCTCGGTAGCGGAAGAGATCAGCCGCAACATCAGCAACATCTCGCACCTGGCGGACCAGACGTCGGAACAGGCACAGCACTCGGCGTTGCTGAGTGAAGAACTGACCAAGACGGCTAATACTCAGTATTCGCTGGTGGAGCGGTTTAACCGCTGATTGTTGCTAGAAGCTGAGACTCGGAGTGTGGGGGGGGGTAGCGTTTGAGATTTGTATCGTCTTGAAAATTCACCCCTCACCCCAACCCTCTCCCCACAGGGGAGAGGGGGAAAGGGAGCCGATCTTTGTCGTTTCGGGAGCCTGAGTTCGACTCGATAGTTCAGGTCGATGTAGCTCGAATAAACACATCGGTCAGTCCCCTCTCCCTCTGGGAGAGGGTTAGGGTGAGGGCTTGCCCTGAAGGAACGCAGCCACCCGCCCCGCCGCAGCCGCCAAATGCTGCTCATGACTGAACCCCGACGCCTTCAACGGCTTCAAATCATGATCCCCGGCCACCAACCAGAACACCTCGATACTCGGCGACACGTCATAAGCCTCGACCGCCTGACGATTGCCCAGCGCATCGCGTTCGCCCTGGACAATCAAGGTCGGCGTCTGCAGCCCGGCCAAATGTTCGACCCGCGGTTTCTCCGGTTTGCCCACCGCGTAAAACGGATAACCCAGGCACACCAAAGCATCGGCGCCCAACTCATCGGCGAGCAAACTGGCCATCCGCCCGCCCATCGACTTGCCGCCGATGGCCAAACGCCCAGTGACATGGCGTCGCACCTCGGCGTACACCTCGCGCCAGCATTCGAGCAGTTTCGGCGCCGGATTCGGCGGGCGTTTACCGCCATCCACCCGCCGTTGCGCCATGTATGGAAACTCGAAGCGCAACACGTTGACCCCAGACGCCGCAAGGCGCGCAGCCATGTCGTTCATCCAGGCACTGTCCATCGGCGCACCGGCACCGTGGGCCAGGATCAACGTAGTCGATGACGGCTTCAACGCCGCATCCCAAAGCCAACCACGTTCGGCCACGCACCGCGCCCATTGATCCCCGTCAATACTGGCCTTGTGCTGTTTGTCCATGCTTGCCTCGCTTTTAGTCTGCCTATAACTCCAGGCGAAGGAAGCGCTTGCCTCGCGACGTGGTTGCGAAGACGCGCCTTCACTTCGGCTGAACCGTGGATGGGGAACCATGAACACTTCTATCAGTACCGCCTACAACTACAAGGTGGTCCGCCAATTCGCCATTATGACGGTGGTATGGGGCATCGTCGGCATGGGGCTCGGGGTTTTTCTCGCGGCCCAATTGGTCTGGCCCGAACTCAACTTCAATTTGCCGTGGACCAGTTTCGGGCGCCTGCGTCCGTTGCACACCAACGCGGTGATCTTCGCTTTCGGCGGTTGCGCCCTGTTCGCCAGTTCGTTCTATTCGGTGCAACGCACCTGCCAGACTCAACTGTTTGCACCGAAAGTCGCCGCATTCTGCTTCTGGGGCTGGCAGTTGGTCATCTTGCTGGCGGCCATCAGCCTGCCGCTGGGTTACACCAGCTCCAAGGAATACGCCGAGCTCGAATGGCCGATCGACATCCTGATCACCATCGTCTGGGTGGCCTACGCCATCGTGTTCTTCGGCACATTGGCCAAGCGCAAGACCAAGCACATCTACGTCGGCAACTGGTTCTTCGGGGCGTTCATCGTCACCGTGGCGATTCTGCACATCGTCAACAACATGGAAATCCCGGTCAGCTGGACCAAGTCCTACTCGCTGTACGGCGGCGCTACCGACGCCATGGTGCAGTGGTGGTACGGGCACAACGCGGTAGGTTTCTTCCTGACCGCAGGCTTCCTCGGGATGATGTATTACTTCGTACCGAAACAGGCTGAGCGCCCGGTGTACTCGTATCGCTTGTCGATCGTGCACTTCTGGGCACTGATCACCTTGTACATCTGGGCCGGCCCGCACCATTTGCACTACACCGCGCTGCCGGACTGGGCGCAGTCGCTGGGCATGGTGATGTCGCTGATCCTGCTGGCACCGAGCTGGGGCGGGATGATCAACGGCATGATGACGCTGTCGGGCGCCTGGCATAAGTTGCGCAGCGACCCGATCCTGCGCTTCCTCGTGGTCTCGCTGGCGTTCTACGGCATGTCGACCTTCGAAGGGCCGATGATGGCGATCAAAACCGTCAACGCCCTCTCCCACTACACCGACTGGACCATCGGCCACGTGCATGCCGGCGCGCTCGGCTGGGTGGCGATGATTTCCATCGGCGCGCTGTACCACATGATCCCGAAAATCTTCGGCCGCGCGCAGATGCACAGCATCGGCCTGATCAACGCGCACTTCTGGCTCGCGACCATCGGCACCGTGCTCTACATCGCTTCGATGTGGGTCAACGGCATCGCCCAGGGCCTGATGTGGCGTGCGGTGAACGAAGACGGCACGCTGACTTATTCCTTCGTCGAAACCCTGGTGGCCAGCCATCCGGGCTTCGTCGTGCGGCTGGTCGGCGGGGCGATTTTCTTCAGCGGCATGTTGCTGATGGCCTACAACACCTGGCGCACCGTGCGGGCCTCGCAGCCTGCCGAAGCCGCCGCTGCCGCGCAGATGGCCTGAGGAGTCCGCCATGAAACACGAAACAATCGAGAAAAACGTCGGCCTGCTGCTGTTGCTGATGATCTTTGCTGTGAGCATCGGCGGCCTGACACAGATCGTGCCGCTGTTCTTCCAGGACGTGACCAATAAACCGGTCGAAGGCATGAAGCCCTACACCGCGCTGCAACTGGAAGGTCGCGACATCTATATCCGCGAAGGCTGCGTCGGCTGCCATTCGCAGATGATCCGGCCATTTCGCGCCGAAACCGAACGTTACGGGCACTACTCGGTGGCCGGTGAAAGCGTCTGGGATCACCCGTTCCTGTGGGGCTCCAAGCGCACCGGGCCGGACCTGGCGCGGGTCGGCGGTCGCTATTCGGAAGACTGGCACCGCGCGCACTTGTACAACCCGCGCAACGTCGTGCCGGAATCGAAAATGCCGGCCTACCCATGGCTGGTGGCTAACCAGCTCGACAGCAGCCACACCGAAACCAAGATCAAGGCAATGCGCACCCTCGGCGTGCCGTACAGCGACGACGACATCAGCGGCGCAGTGGCTTCGCTCAAGGGCAAAACCGAAATGGACGCGCTGGTCGCTTACCTGCAAGTGCTCGGCACTGCCATCAAGAGCAAGAGGTGAGCCATGGCCATTCCCTTTGAAATAGTCAGCGTGATGAGCAGCGGGATGATCCGCGGCCTCGGCACAGTCGTGGTGTTTCTGGCCTTCGTCGGCCTGGCGTTGTGGGTATTCAGCGGCAAGCGCAGCCCGGAATTTGCCGAAGCGCGTTTGCTGCCGTTCGCCGATGAACCGCTGTCCGGTGAAGCCACTCAAGAACCTGAAACAAGGAGCACCCGCCCATGACCACCTTCTGGAGTGCGTGGATTTGCGTACTGACCATCGGCAGCCTGATCGGCCTGACCTGGCTGCTGGTCGGCACGCGCAAGGGCGAAACCAAGGGCAGCGTCGACCAGACCATGGGCCACAGCTTCGACGGCATCGAGGAGTACGACAACCCGTTGCCGCAGTGGTGGTTCATGCTGTTCGCCGGCACGCTAGTATTTGCCGTCGGTTACCTGGTGCTTTATCCGGGCCTGGGCAACTGGAAAGGCATCCTGCCCGGCTATGAGGACGGTTGGACCGGCGTTCACGAATGGGAAAAGGAAATGGACAAGGCTGACGCGCGATTTGGCCCGATCTTCGCCAAGTTCGCGGCAATGCCCGTGGAAGAAGTGGCCAAGGACCCGCAAGCGCTGAAGATGGGCGGTCGCCTGTTCGCCTCCAACTGCTCGGTGTGCCACGGCTCGGATGCCAAGGGCGCCTTCGGTTTTCCTAACCTGGCGGACAGCGACTGGCGCTGGGGCGGTAACGCCGACACCATCAAGACCACCATCATGGGTGGGCGGATAGCGGCAATGCCGGCCTGGGGCGAGATTCTCGGCGAGGCCGGGGTGAAAAACGTCGCCGCTTACGTGCGTCACGAACTGGCCGGCCTGCCGCTGCCGGCTGACAGCACTGCCGATCTGCTCGCCGGTCAGCAAGCGTTCAGCACCACCTGCGTCGCCTGTCATGGCGCCAACGGCCAAGGCACTGAAGCGATGGGCGCGCCAAACCTGACGCACCCGGCCGGCTTCATCTATGGCGCCAGCCTGGCGCAATTGCAGCAGACCATTCGCCATGGTCGTCAGGGCCATATGCCAGCGCAGAACGAGCTGCTCGGCAACGACAAAGTGCAACTGCTGGCGGCTTACGTTTACAGCTTGTCGCAAGGTGTCAGCACCGAGCGCCTGCAGGCTGAAAGCAAAAGCGAATAATTCTCGACCGCTCTGCTGCCGCATTCTCCCGGATGCGGCAGTTCCCTGCTTCTTTGCGACCCATTGTCGCACCCTCCCCCCGTCGTCCTTTCGGTTCCCCGGATTCGGGTCTACGCTTGATCGATGTGGACTGGCAAAGTACCGGTTCAAGGTCGAAATCAGCCGATGTGTCAGACAAATCTGCTCGGTGACAGGCCGCAAAGGCTGGTAGATACCGGCTGTCATGCGAAATGCCCTCGATCGGCAATTTGTCGGGTTTGAACACACCCCGTAACAACTGACCTGAAGCCCTTACCTTTTTCATCCGCTGCGGCATTTTGTCCGGGGGCAATTTTGTCCTTACGCGGCGCATGGAAAGGCCGCAGAATCAGCTTTTGAAAGCATTGACCCAGGTCATGGTGCGTTGCAATGACCCCCTTCTTTATCCATACTTGCGGCCGATTTTTACTCCTAATAAAACACCCAAACCGTGGAACCTTAGAATGAGCACAGCAATCAGTCCGACTGCTTATAACTATAAGGTAGTCCGCCAGTTCGCCATCATGACGGTGGTCTGGGGGATCCTTGGCATGGGGCTTGGTGTCTTCATCGCCTCGCAACTGGTATGGCCGGAATTGAACTTCGGTTTACCGTGGACGAGCTTTGGACGCTTACGCCCGTTGCACACCAACCTGGTGATTTTCGCCTTCGGTGGATGTGCATTGTTTGCCACTTCTTATTACGTCGTGCAGCGAACCTGCCAAACGCGACTGATTTCCGACAGCCTCGCAGCCTTCACCTTCTGGGGATGGCAAGCGGTCATTGTCGGCGCGATCATTACCTTGCCGCTGGGTTACACCACCACCAAGGAATACGCGGAACTGGAATGGCCATTGGCTATTCTGCTGGCCATTGTCTGGATTTCCTACGGTCTGGTGTTCTTTGGCACCATCACCAAGCGCAAAACCAAACACATCTACGTCGGCAACTGGTTCTACGGTGCCTTCATCGTCGTGACGGCGATGCTGCACATCGTCAACCACGCCTCCCTGCCGGTGAGTTTCTTCAAGTCCTACTCGGCTTACGCCGGGGCGACTGACGCAATGATCCAGTGGTGGTACGGGCACAACGCGGTGGGCTTCTTCCTGACCACCGGTTTCCTCGGGATGATGTACTACTTCGTACCGAAGCAGGCCGAACGCCCGATCTACTCCTATCGTCTGTCGATCGTGCACTTCTGGGCGCTGATCACTCTGTACATCTGGGCCGGTCCGCACCACTTGCACTACACCGCTCTGCCGGACTGGGCTCAGTCGCTGGGCATGGCGATGTCGATCATCCTGCTCGCGCCAAGCTGGGGCGGCATGATCAACGGCATGATGACCCTCTCGGGCGCCTGGCATAAGCTGCGCACCGACCCGATCCTGCGCTTCCTCGTGGTCTCGCTGGCGTTCTACGGCATGTCGACCTTCGAAGGTCCGATGATGGCGATCAAGACGGTCAACTCGCTGTCGCACTACACCGACTGGACCATCGGCCACGTACACGCCGGCGCGCTCGGCTGGGTGGCGATGATCTCGATCGGCGCGATCTACCACATGATCCCGAAACTGTTCGGTCGCGCGCAGATGCACAGCATCGGCCTGATCAACGCGCACTTCTGGCTCGCGACCATCGGTACCGTTTTGTACATCGCTTCGATGTGGGTCAACGGCATCACCCAGGGTCTGATGTGGCGTGCAATCAACGACGACGGCACCCTCACCTACTCGTTCGTGGAAGCGCTGCAAGCCAGCCATCCAGGTTTCATCGTTCGCGCCCTGGGCGGTGCGTTCTTTGCCAGCGGCATGCTGTTCATGGCCTACAACGTATGGCGTACCGTACGTGCCTCGAACCCGGTTGAAGCCGAAGCCGCCGCTCAGATTGCTGTAGTTGGAGCTCACTGATGAAGCATGAAGCAGTCGAGAAGAATATTGGCCTGCTGGCCTTCTTCATGGTCATCGCCGTCAGCATCGGCGGCCTGACACAAATTGTTCCGCTGTTTTTCCAGGACGTCACCAACAAGCCGGTCGAAGGCATGAAGCCTCGCACCGCGCTTGAACTGGAAGGTCGCGACATCTACATCGCCAACGGTTGTGTCGGCTGCCACTCGCAGATGATCCGCCCGTTCCGTGCTGAAACCGAACGTTACGGCCACTACTCGGTCGCCGGTGAAAGCGTCTGGGATCACCCGTTCCTGTGGGGTTCCAAGCGTACCGGCCCGGACCTGGCCCGTGTCGGCGGTCGTTACTCCGATGACTGGCAGCGTGCGCACTTGTACAACCCGCGCAACGTCGTGCCTGAGTCGAAAATGCCGGCCTACCCGTTCCTCGTGGAAAACAAGCTCGACGGCAAAGACACCGCGAAGAAAATGGAAGTCTTGCGCACGCTCGGCGTTCCTTACACCGACGAAGACATCGCCGGTGCCAAGGATGCTGTGAAGGGCAAAACCGAAATGGACGCGCTGGTGGCCTATCTGCAAGGCCTGGGCACCATCATCAAAAGCAAACGGTGATTTAGATGGATATCGGGATGATTCGTGGCCTGGGCACCGTTGTTGTGATGGTGGCCTTTATCGGTCTGGCGTTGTGGGTGTTCAGCCCCAAGCGCAAGTCGGAGTTTGAAGACGCGACCTTGCTGCCTTTCGCGGATGATCCCGAAGCCATCAAGCACGTCGAGCAAGCTTCTAGGAGTAACAAAGAATGAGTACGTTCTGGAGTCTGTACGTCACAGTCCTCAGTCTGGGCACAATTTTCGCCCTGACCTGGCTGCTGCTGTCGACCCGCAAGGGCCAGCGCGCCGAGCAGACAGAGGAAACGGTTGGCCACTCCTTCGACGGGATCGAGGAGTACGACAACCCACTGCCGAAATGGTGGTTCATGCTGTTCGTGGGCACCATCATTTTTGCGCTGGGCTACCTGGTTCTGTACCCGGGTCTGGGTAACTGGAAAGGCCTGCTGCCGGGCTACAACTATCTGGATACCGAAAAGCAGACCGCGTTCGCCAATGGCCAGACTGGCTGGACCGGCGTTCACGAGTGGGAAAAGGAAATGGCCAAGTCGGACGCGCGTTTCGGCCCGATCTTCGCCAAATTCGCTTCGATGCCCATTGAAGAAGTCGCCAAAGACCCGCAAGCCTTGAAGATGGGTGGCCGTCTGTTCGCCTCCAACTGCTCGGTTTGCCACGGTTCCGACGCCAAGGGCGCTTATGGCTTCCCTAACCTGACCGACGCTGACTGGCGCTGGGGCGGTGAAGCGGAAACCATCAAGACCACCATCATGGGCGGTCGTCACGCGGTGATGCCGGCTTGGGCTGAAGTGATCGGCGAGCAAGGCGTGGCCGACGTGGCCGGGTTTGTCCTGACCAACCTCGACGGCCGCAAGCTGCCGGAAGGCACCAAGGCTGATCCGGCCAACGGCCAGAAACTGTTCGCCGCCAACTGCGCGGTGTGCCACGGTCCGGAAGGCAAAGGCACGCCAGCCATGGGCGCACCTAACCTGACGCACCCGGCAGCGTTCATCTACGGTTCGAGCTTCGCTCAATTGCAGCAGACCATCCGTTACGGCCGTCAGGGCCAGATGCCTGCGCAAGAACAGCTGCAAGGCAACGACAAGGTTCACCTGCTGGCCGCTTACGTCTACAGCCTGTCGCACGGCGAGAAGGCTCCGGCGGAAGACGCCCAGTAAGGCAAACGCTTGAGGCAACAAAAAACGGCCCCGCCAATGAGAATTGGCGGGGCCGTTTTGTTTGTGGCGCAAGCTGATTCTCGCGACCAGTGGTAGCACCCCATTCAATTGCGCGGTTGCGAGCCCAACGTGTTAGTAGTAACGTTTCTACAAAGTCATTTCAGGAGGGCAGCGATGATGGCCATCACCACGATTTCCAGCCGTGAATTCAATCAGGACACAAGTAGTGCCAAAAAAGCCGCGCGTCAGGGGCCCGTTATCATCACTGATCGTGGCAAGCCGGCTCATGTGCTGCTAAGCATTGAGGAGTACGAAAAACTGACCGGCCTTAATGCCGATATCGTCGATTTGCTAGTGATGCCAGAAGCGGCAGACATCGACTTCGAAACCGAGCGAGCCGTGATCATTCACCGGCCTGTGGACCTCTCTTGATGTACCTACTCGACACCAATGTAATTTCCGAACTGCGTAAACCGCAGGCTGACGCCAATGTCGTCGCTTGGGCCAAGAGTGTCATCGCGCCCCGCCTATTTATCTCTGCCATTACCTTGAAAGAACTGGAAACCGGGGTGCTGCGAATGGAGCGCCGTGACCCCATTCAGGGAAAGGTATTGCGCACTTGGCTGAAACGGCACGTGATACCGACTTTCGATGCCCGAATCCTGCCGGTCGATGCCGCAGTGGCTTTACGTTGTGCCGGTTTGCATGTGCCCGATCAAGCCAGCGAAAGCGACGCCCTTATCGCAGCGACCGCTTTGGTGCACGGCATGACAGTAGTCACCCGCAACATCAATGATTTCAAGGCAAGCGGCGTTGCGTTGATCAATCCGTGGGACGCCTGAGCTCGCTACAGTCTCAAAACCGTCCATAATTCATAAGTCAATTGATTCAAGTCATTACACCATCAATTGAAATCCCCCAACGCGACCAAAGGTCGCACCCTTGCGCCAGAGCTACAGGCGTATCATTGCGCCACTGCAACACCCTTTCTGACCGCGGTCGGCATGTACTGACCGAGGCATTTTTCCACTGCCGTGGGATGCAATGATGAGCAATCAGATTCCGGTACACGACGTTACTCCGCCTGGCAAAAACGCGAATAACAGCGTCGACCTCTACGCCTCTCGAGAAAAGATCTACACCCGCGCTTTCACTGGCCTGTTCCGCAACTTGCGGATGATGGGCGGCGCCGGATTGTTCCTGTTGTATTTCGGTACCGTCTGGCTGAATTGGGGCGGTCACCAGGCCGTCTGGTGGAATCTGCCGGAGCGCAAATTCTTCATTTTTGGCGCGACCTTCTGGCCCCAGGATTTCATCCTGCTCTCGGGCATCCTCATCGTCAGCGCCTTCGGCCTGTTCTTCATTACCGTGTACGCCGGGCGCGTGTGGTGCGGTTATACCTGCCCGCAAAGCGTCTGGACCTGGATCTTCATGTGGTGCGAGAAGGTCACCGAAGGCGACCGCAACCAGCGCATCAAGCTCGACAAGGCGCCGATGAGCGCCAACAAGTTCGTGCGCAAATTCGGCAAACACACGTTGTGGCTGTTGATCGGCTTCGCCACCGGCATGACCTTCGTCGGTTACTTCTCGCCCATCCGCGACTTGACCATCGATTTCTTCACCGGCCAGGCCGATGGCTGGTCGTACTTCTGGGTCAGTTTTTTCACCCTCGCCACGTACGGCAACGCCGGTTGGTTGCGCGAGCAAGTGTGCATTTACATGTGCCCGTATGCGCGGTTCCAGAGCGTAATGTTCGACAAGGACACGCTGATCGTTTCCTACGATCCGCGCCGTGGCGAATCCCGCGGCCCGCGTAAAAAAGGTGTGGATTACAAAGCACTCGGCCTCGGCGATTGCATTGATTGCACGATGTGCGTGCAGGTCTGCCCGACCGGCATCGACATTCGCGATGGCCTGCAAGTCGAGTGCATCGGTTGCGCCGCGTGTATCGACGCCTGCGACACCATCATGGACAAGATGGATTACCCGCGCGGCCTGATCAGCTACACCACCGAACACAACCTGTCCGGGCAGAAAACCAATAAACTGCGGCCGCGCCTGATCGGCTATGCACTGGTGCTGCTGACCATGATCGGCTTGCTGATGGCGGCATTCTTCATGCGTTCGCTGGTCGGCTTCGACGTCAGCAAGGACCGTGTGTTGTATCGCGAGAACGCCGAAGGCCGGATCGAAAACGTCTACAGCCTGAAAATCATGAACAAGGACCAGCGCGACCACACCTACTTGCTCGAAGCCAGCGGTCTGCCGGACCTGAAGCTGCAAGGCAAACGCGAGATCAAAGTCGCCGCCGGGGAAATTTTCAGCCAGCCGGTCGAGCTGTCGAGCGCGCCGGAGCAATTGCCATCGAGCACCAACGAGGTGAAATTCATCCTCAAGGACGCCGATGACGACAGCATTCACGTTGAAGCCAAGAGCCGATTCATCGGCCCACAAATTCGTTGAGAGAAGTGATCATGCCCGCAGCAACTGGTGCAAGCCCTTGGTACAAACATCTTTGGCCGTGGATCATCATCGCGATTCTCGCCTGTTCGGTGACGCTGACCCTGTCGATGGTGACCATCGCGGTGAACAACCCGGACAATCTGGTCAACGATAACTACTACGAGGCCGGCAAAGGCATCAACCGCTCGCTGGACCGCGAATTGCTGGCGCAAACCCTGTTACTGCGCGCCAGCGTGCACCTGGACGACGTCACCGGCGAGGTTGATTTGCGCCTCAAAGGCAACAGCCAGCCGCAGACGCTGGAGCTGAACCTGATCTCGCCGACCCAGCCTGAGAAGGATCGCAAGATCACCCTGACCCGCAGCGCAACCGAGCAGGGCCGCTACATTGGCCAGATGAGCGACCAGGTTGAAGGCCGCCGGTTCGTCGAACTGCTCGGTGTGGAAGACGACAAGACCTGGCGCATGTTCGAAGAAGAACAGATCAGCCAGGACAAAGACCTGCTGCTGGGCGATGAGCCGCTGCAAGGTGCCGAAGATTTGAACAAGTAATTACTGCGATCCTTTGTGGCGAGCGGGCTTGCCCGCGTTTGGCTGCGCAGCAGCCACCAGACCTGTGCACTCGATCGACGGTAAATCGTGGTCTCAGGGTTTGGGACCGTTTCACGGTCCAACGGGGGCAAGCCCCCTCGCCACAGGGTCCGAGTTGAATCAGCGACAATCGTTTCCATGGCGACAGACATGACCACCCCAACCCCCTGCTACCACTGCGCCCTGCCCTCACCGGCCGGCAGCCGCTTCACCGCTGTTGTCCTCGGTGCAACCCGCGAGTTCTGCTGCCCGGGTTGTCAGGCTGTGGCCGTAGCGATTGTCGCGGGCGGGTTGGACAGTTATTACCAGCATCGCAGCGAAGCCTCGGCCAACCCCGAGTCGCTGCCGGTGCAATTGGTCGACGAACTGGCGCTGTACGACCGCGCCGACGTGCAAAAACCCTTCGTCCGCCACGAAGGCGAACTCGCTGAAACCACCCTGCTCATGGAAGGCATCAGTTGTGCCGCATGCGGCTGGCTGATCGAAAAACACCTGCGCACGTTACCGGCCGTGGCCGAGGCGCGACTGAATCTGTCCAACCATCGCCTGCACGTGCGCTGGGCCGACGCGCAATTGCCGCTGAGCCAAGTGCTCAGCGAACTGCGCCACATCGGCTACGTAGCGCATCCTTATCAAGCCGATCGCGCCAGCGAACAACTGGCCAGTGAAAATCGCCTGGCCCTGCGCCAGCTCGGCGTCGCCGGGCTGCTGTGGTTCCAGGCAATGATGGCAACCATGGCCACTTGGCCGGAATTCAACATTGACCTCAGCCCCGAGTTGCACACGATCCTGCGCTGGGTTGCGCTGTTCCTGACCACGCCGATTGTGTTCTACAGCTGCGCGCCATTTTTCAAGGGTGCCATGCGCGACCTGCGCACCCGCCACCTGACCATGGACGTCTCGGTGTCACTGGCAATTGGCAGCGCCTACCTCGCCGGGATCTGGACCTCGATCACCGGGGTTGGCGAGTTGTATTTCGATGCGGTCGGCATGTTCGCGTTGTTTCTGCTGGCCGGGCGCTACCTCGAACGCCGCGCCCGCGAACGCACCGCCGCCGCCACTGCGCAACTGGTCAATCTGTTGCCAGCGTCGTGCCTGCGCTTGACTGCCGACGGCCAAAGCGAACGTATCCTGCTCAGCGAATTGCGCCTCGGCGACAAAGTGCTGGTGCACCCCGGCGCGATTCTTCCGGCCGATGGCAAGATCCTCGACGGCCAGTCGAGCATCGACGAATCGCTGCTCACCGGCGAATACCTGCCGCAACCGCGCACCTTGGGCGATGCGGTTACCGCCGGCACCTTGAACGTCGAAGGCGCGCTGACCGTGCAAGTCCTCGCGCTGGGCCACGACACCCGACTGTCCGCCATCGTCCGCCTGCTCGACCGCGCGCAGGCGGAAAAACCGCGCCTGGCGGAAATCGCCGACCGCGCCGCGCAGTGGTTTTTGCTGTTATCACTGATTGCCGCCGCCGTCATCGGCTTGCTCTGGTGGGAGCTGGATTCGTCGCGCGCGTTCTGGATTGTGCTGGCGATGCTCGTCGCGACCTGCCCGTGCGCCTTGTCGCTGGCGACGCCGACCGCCCTGACCGCCGCCACCGGCACGTTGCACAAACTCGGTTTGCTGCTGACTCGCGGCCATGTGCTGGAAGGCCTGAACCAGATCGACACGGTGATTTTCGACAAGACCGGCACGCTCACCGAAGGACGCTTGGCGTTGCGCTCGATTCGCCCGCTCGGGCCGCTCGGCAGCGATGAGTGCCTGGGCCTCGCCGCCGCGCTGGAAAACCGTTCCGAACACCCGATCGCACGTGCATTCGG
Organism: Pseudomonas sp. 43NM1; assembly: GCF_002836905.1. Taxonomy (NCBI): domain Bacteria; kingdom Pseudomonadati; phylum Pseudomonadota; class Gammaproteobacteria; order Pseudomonadales; family Pseudomonadaceae; genus Pseudomonas; species Pseudomonas sp. 43NM1. Next base: position 16,526 of record NZ_MKGS01000197.1, read on the forward strand.
CCGTGCGCCGCTGGCCGCCGAAGAAGTACTGAGCACGCCGGGGCTGGGCCTTGAAGGTCGAGTCGGCGAGCAACGTCTGCGCATCGGCCAGCCGGGGTTTGTCTGTGAACTGAGTGGCGCCACGGTGCCGCTGATGCCGAATGAAGCGGGCCAATGGCTGCTGCTCGGCGACAGCTTCGGGCCGCTGGCGTGGTTTGTCCTCGACGACCGTTTGCGCGCCGACGCGCCGGCGCTGCTGGCCGCGTGCAAGGCGCGTGGCTGGCGCACGTTGTTGCTGTCCGGCGACAGTTCGCCGATGGTCGCCAGCGTCGCCGCCGAATTGGGCATCGACGAAGCCCATGGCGGCTTGCGTCCCGACGACAAGTTGCAGGTGCTGCAGCAACTGCATAAAGAAGGTCGCAAGGTGTTGATGCTCGGCGACGGCGTCAATGACGTGCCGGTGCTGGCCGCCGCCGACATCAGCGTGGCGATGGGGTCGGCCACCGATCTGGCGAAAACCAGCGCCGACGCGGTGCTGCTGTCCAATCGTCTTGATGCTTTGGTGCAAGCCTTCAGCCTCGCGCGGCGCACACGTCGGGTAATCATCGAGAACCTGCTGTGGGCCGGGTTGTACAATGGCCTCATGTTGCCGTTCGCCGCCCTCGGCTGGATCACTCCGGTGTGGGCCGCGGTCGGCATGTCGATCAGTTCGTTGACCGTGGTGCTCAATGCCCTGCGCCTGACTCGGATGCCGAGCGCGCCCGGCGCCGGCGCCACGCCTGAAACCCGTCCGCTGCCGGCCTGAGCCGCGCGGGCATGGAGTCTACCGATGCCAGCTCTTTATGTGATGATCCCGGCCGCGCTGCTGATCGTGGCCATCGCCGTGTACATTTTCTTCTGGGCGGTCGACAGCGGCCAGTACGACGACCTCGACGGTCCGGCCCATAGCATCCTGTTCGACGACCAGGACCCGAACCACACCGCCGCCGTCGACGAGGCCAGCGGCCACCCGGCCAAACCCGACGACAAGGCGCCACCCCATGCTTGAACTGGCGCCATTGCTGGTGTCTGCGGTGATCCTCGGCCTGCTCGGCGGCGGCCATTGCCTGGGCATGTGCGGCGGTTTGATGGGCGCGTTGACCTTGGCAATTCCCAAGGAACAACGCAGCCGCCGTTTCCGTTTGCTGCTGGCCTACAACCTCGGACGGATTCTCAGCTACGCCACCGCCGGCCTGCTTATCGGTCTGGCCGGTTGGGCGGTGGCCAACAGCCCGGCGGCGATGTTCATGCGCGTGCTTGCCGGGTTGCTGTTGATCGCCATGGGTTTGTACCTGGCCGGCTGGTGGAGCGGCCTGACCCGCATCGAAAGCCTCGGTCGCGGCTTGTGGCGGCATATTCAGCCGGTTGCGAACAAACTGCTGCCGGTGTCGAGCCTGCCGCGCGCCTTGCTGCTGGGCGCGCTCTGGGGCTGGTTGCCGTGCGGGTTGGTTTACAGCACGTTGCTGTGGGCGGCGAGCCAGGGTAATGCGCTCGACAGTGCGTTGCTGATGTTGGCATTCGGGCTCGGTACATGGCCGGTTTTACTGGCCACCGGGCTGGCGGCAGAACGGGTGACGGCGCTGCTGCGCAAACGCAGCGTGCGCATGACGGGCGGGTTGCTGGTGATTATCTTCGGCATCTGGACACTGCCCGGCCCGCATCAGCATTGGTTGATGGGTCACTAACTCCCAGCCCTGTAGCAGCAGCCTCGCAGGCTCGGCAGCTGCTACAAGGGATAGTTGGCAATAGTTGGCAATAGTTGGCAATGACAGCGTTGATGCAAATCAAGATGCCGCAACGTCGCACCCCATAGACTCGCTGCCACTGCAAGCCTATCCGGGGGAATGCCCGCATGCTCGACGCCATTCGTTGGGACACTGATCTGATCCGCCGTTACGACCTGTCGGGACCGCGCTATACCTCCTACCCGACCGCCGTTCAATTCACCAGCCAGGTTGGCACATTCGACCTGTTTCATGCCCTGCGCGACAGCCGTAAAGCATTGCGGCCACTGTCGCTGTACGTGCACGTGCCGTTCTGCGCGAACATTTGCTATTACTGCGCCTGCAACAAAGTCATCACCAAGGATCGCGGTCGCGCACTCCCCTATTTGCAGCGGCTGGAGCAGGAAATCCAACTGATCGCCTGCCACCTCGACCCCGCGCAAAAAGTCGAGCAACTGCATTTTGGCGGCGGCACCCCGACCTTCCTCAGCCACGACGAATTGCGCCAGTTGATGGCGCATCTGCGCAAGCATTTCAATTTGCTCGATGACGATTCCGGCGACTACGGCATCGAAATCGACCCGCGCGAGGCAGACTGGTCGACCATGGGCCTGCTGCGTGAACTGGGTTTCAACCGGGTCAGCATCGGCCTGCAAGACCTCGACCCGGCGGTGCAGCGCGCGGTCAATCGCCTGCAAAGCCTGGAAGAAACCCGCGCCGTGATCGACGCCGCGCGGACCTTGCAGTTTCGCTCGATCAACATCGACCTGATCTACGGTTTGCCGCGCCAGACCCCGGAAAACTTCGCCCGCACCGTTGAAGAAGTCATCAACCTGCAGCCGGACCGGCTATCGGTGTTCAACTATGCGCACCTGCCGGAACGCTTCATGCCGCAACGGCGGATCAACAGCGCCGACCTGCCGAGCCCGGCGCAGAAACTCGAAATGCTCCAGACCACCATCGAGCAACTGACCCAGGCCGGCTATCGCTATATCGGCATGGACCACTTCGCCCTGCCCGACGATGAACTGGCGATTGCCCAGGAAGAATCAACCCTGCAACGCAACTTTCAGGGTTACACCACCCACGGCCATTGCGATTTGATCGGCCTCGGCGTTTCGGCGATCAGCCAGATCGGCGACCTCTACTGCCAGAACACCAGCGACCTCAACCTCTACCAAAACACCCTCGCTTCGGCACAACTGGCGACCAATCGCGGCTTACTGTGCAACGCCGATGACCGTTTGCGCCGGGCGGTGATTCAGCAATTGATCTGCGGCTTCAACCTTGAATTCGCCAGCATCGAACAAGCCTTCAACATCGACTTTCGTGGCTATTTCAGTGAACTCTGGCCGCAATTGCAGGAGATGGCCAACGACGGCTTGATCGAACTCGACAGCGAACGCATCAGCGTGCTGCCCGCCGGGCGCTTGCTGGTGCGCTCGGTGTGCATGGTGTTTGACGCGTACCTGGAACAGCAAAACCGCCAGCGGTTTTCCCGGGTGATCTAGGCGGCTATCTCAGCAGGCGTGCTGTCTGGACTACATGGCCGGCGACGCCGCTTTGAGCACGCCAAGTTTGGCTTTGATTTCTTCCGGGCTCGGCCGTTTATCTTTCATCACAGCCCGCATTTCGGGTAACGGCCGCCGCACTGCATGCTCTATCGTCCTACGACAGAATCGCCGTGCGCTGGCCTGAATGTCCTCCCGTGAGTTACCCTTACGGCTTATGTGTGTTTTCCCACAAGGATTGAAGAAATGTCCGAGCCAGTCAAACTGCGCGCTCACAGCCAGGCCCATTGCAAGGATTGCAGCCTGGCCCCTCTCTGCCTGCCACTTTCTTTGAATCTGGAAGACATGGAAGCGCTGGACGAGATCGTTAAACGCGGTCGCCCGTTGAAAAAAGGCGAATTCCTGTTTCGCCAGGGCGACACGTTCGATTCCGTTTATGCAGTTCGCTCCGGCGCCCTGAAGACTTTCAGCCTCAGCGATGGCGGCGAAGAACAGCTCACCGGGTTCCACCTGCCGAGCGAGTTGGTCGGCTTGTCGGGCATGGACACGGAAAAGCATCCCGTGTCAGCGCAGGCACTGGAAACCACCTCGGTTTGCGAAATCCCCTTTGAACGCCTCGACGAACTGGCGCTGCAATTGCCGCAACTGCGCCGCCAGTTGATGCGCGTGATGAGCCGCGAGATTCGTGACGATCAGCAAATGATGTTGCTGCTGTCGAAGAAAACCGCCGACGAGCGCATCGCCACGTTCCTCGTCAACCTGTCTGCACGCTTTCGCGCGCGCGGGTTTTCGGCCAACCAGTTCCGCTTGAGCATGTCGCGCAACGAAATCGGCAATTACCTGGGCCTGGCGGTGGAAACCGTGTCGCGGGTGTTCACCCGTTTCCAGCAAAACCAGCTGATCGCCGCCGAGGGCAAGGAAATTCATATCCTCGACCCGATCCAGCTGTGCGCCCTGGCCGGCGGCTCTCTGGACTGACTGCGCGCCGAGTAGTGCAATTGCGGCTGAGCGAAACGGTTCAGCCGCCGTTATACTGCGACGTTTGCAGCCCTGCCAGGACAACTCGACGATGGTCTTCGACTCCTTCGACATCAAATCCCTGATCCGCCCGGTGATTGACTTCCCCAAGCCGGGCGTCATCTTTCGTGACATCACCCCACTGTTTCAATCGCCAACGGCCCTGCGCCTGGTGATGGACAGCTTCGCGCACCGTTACGTCGAAGCCGACTTCACGCACATTGGCGCGATGGACGCGCGTGGCTTCTTGATCGGTTCGGTGCTGGCGTATCAGTTGAACAAGCCGCTGGTGCTGTTCCGCAAGCAGGGCAAACTGCCGGCGGACGTGTTGGCCGAGGGCTACGCCACCGAGTACGGCGAGGCTTTTCTGGAAGTGCACGCCGACAGCCTGTGCGAAGGCGATTCGGTGGTGATGTTTGATGACTTGATCGCCACCGGCGGCACGCTGATCGCAGCGGCCAACCTGATTCGGCGCATGGGCGCGCGGATTCACGAAGCGGCGGCAATTATCGATTTGCCGGAGCTGGGTGGGTCGCAGCGACTGGAAGACATGGGCATTCCGACGTTCTGTCTGACGCAGTTTGCGTTGAGCGAGCAGTAAAGCGGCGCCTGCGAGGACGCCATCGCGGGCAAGCCGTGCTCCCACAAAAAGCACATGCGGCGCATTACCTGTGGGAGCGAGCTTGCTCGCGATGGCGTCAGCCGCCGCACCGCCGAATCAAAGCCCCATCTGCTTGCTGATGATTTCGTTCATCACTTCCCGCGTCCCGCCGCCAATCGACAGAATCCGGTTGTCCCGATACAGCCGCTCCACCAGGCTTTCGCGCATGTAACCCATGCCACCCAGAATTTGCACCGCATCGTTAGTGATGCGATCCGCGGTGTCGGTGGCAAAATTCTTCGCCATGGAAATCTCCTTGATCACGTTCTGACCCGCCGCCATTTTCGCAGCCTGGCGATAAGTGAATTCGCGTGACACTTCCAGCGCCGTGGCCATTTCCGCCAAGCGGTGTTTGAGCACCTGAAACTTGCCGATCGGTTTGCCGAACGCTTCACGCTCGCCCGCCCATTTCAGGCTCTGTTCCAACGCCAGTTGCGCGGTCATGTTGGCCATCAGCGCCAGCGCCAGGCGTTCGCTTTGAAAGTTGCCCATGATGCAGGCGAAGCCCATGTTCTCGGCGCCGATCAGATTGCCTGCCGGCACCGGGCAGTTATCGAAGAACAATTCGGCGGTGTCCGACGCCCACCAACCCATTTTCTTCAATTGCCGCCCGACCGTGAAACCGGGAGCGCCCTTCTCGATCATCAGCAAACTGATGCCGCCGAAACCCGGCGCGCCAGTGCGCACCGCGACTGTGTAGAAGTCCGCGCGGATACCGCTGGTGATAAAGGTTTTGCTGCCATTGACCCGATAGACGTCGCCTTCGCGCACGGCGCGGGTTTGCAGATTGGCCACGTCGGAGCCGCCGCTGGGCTCGGTAATCGCCAGCGCGCTGATCTTCTCGCCGGACAGCACTTGCGGCACCACTCGGTCGCGCACCTCGGGCCGCGCCCATTTGAGAATGGGCGGCAGACCGATGTCCAGCGAACCGAGCCCGGCGACCAGACCACCGGACCCGCAGCGCATCAGTTCTTCGCTGGCCGCGACTTTGGCGAACACGTCACCTTCATGGCTGCCGCCCAGCGCTTCGGGATAACCGATGCCGAGAATCCCCGCCGCACCTGCCTTGAGGTAGAGCTCGCGGGGAAAGCTTTCGGCCTCTTCCCACTGATCAATGTCCGGCAGAATCTCGCGCTCGACGAAACGCCTGACGCTGTCGCGAACCAATTGGTGGCTGGGATCGAAGTATTCCTGAAAGGCAGGCATCGGCGAACTCCACTGAAGGGTTCAGCGACGTTAACCGAGCGCTTGCTTGGTTTTCAACAGGATTGTTTGTATCAGATGGACCGAGGTGTGCCCTTCGCGGGCAAGCCTCGCTCCTACAAAAGCGGATACACCGCGCTACCTGTAGGAGCGAGGCTTGCCCGCGAAGAGGCCCGCCCAGACGCTACAAAGCGATCGGCTTACGCCCCGCAAACGAATGCGCCAACGTCCCGCCGTCGACCAACTCCAGCTCCCCGCCCAACGGCACGCCATGGGCGATGCGCGAGGCGATCAAGCCTTTGTTATTCAACAACTGGGCGATGTAATGCGCGGTCGCTTCACCTTCGACTGTCGGGTTGGTCGCGAGAATGACCTCGGTGAACGTCCCCGCCTCGGCGATCCGCGCCAGCAATTGCGGAATGCCGATGGCTTCCGGCCCGAGCCCGTCGAGTGGCGACAAATGGCCCTTGAGCACAAAGTAACGACCGCGGAAACCGGTCTGCTCGACGGCATAGACGTCCATCGGCCCTTCAACCACGCACAGCAAGGTGTCGTCGCGACGGTTGTCGGCGCATTGCGGGCAGAGGTCGTCTTCGGTCAGCGTGCGGCACAAACGGCAGTGGCCGACCCCTTCCATCGCTTGGCTCAAAGCCTGGGCCAGTCGCGAACCGCCGCTGCGATCGCGCTCGAGCAGTTGCAACGCCATGCGCTGGGCGGTTTTCTGGCCGACGCCCGGCAGCGTTCGCAGGGCATCGATCAGTTGGCGAATCAGAGGGCTGAAGCTCATGGGGAAAAGTCCGACAAAACAACGAGACGCGGTTTATACCCGCGCCTCTGGCCAGCGTCAAATGCTCAGTCCTGGGCGACCCGCACCACCAGTTTGCCGAAGTTGCGTCCTTCCAGCAGACCGATGAATGCTTCGGGCGCCTGCTCCAGGCCATCGACGATGTCTTCGCGGAACTTGACCTTGCCGTCGCGCACCCACGGCGCCATGGCGCTGACGAATTCCGGCTGACGATCGCCATAGTCGTCGAACACGATAAAGCCCTGAATGCGTGCGCGTTTGGTCAGCAAGGTGCGCTGCAGTTGCGGCAGACGATCCGGGCCGCTCGGCGTTTCGTGCGCGTTGTAACCGGCGATCAGGCCACACAGCGGCACCCGCGCCTTGGCATTCAGCAACGGCACGATGGCATCGAAGACTTTGCCGCCGACATTTTCGAAATAGATGTCGACGCCTTGCGGGCAGGCCGCTGCCAATTCACTGGCGAAGTTGTCGCCCTTGTGGTCGATGCAGGCGTCGAAGCCCAATTCCTCGACCACATAACGGCACTTGTCGGCGCCGCCAGCCACGCCAACCACGCGCAGGCCTTTGATCTTCGCCACTTGGCCGACCACCGAACCGACGGCTCCGGAAGCAGCGGCGACCACCAGCGTTTCGCCGGATTGCGGTTGACCGATGTCCATCAGGCCCATGTACGCGGTCATGCCCGGCATGCCTAACACGCCCAATGCCATCGACGGACTCGGCAGCCCGGACGGGATTGGAATGATGTTGCGGCCGTCACTGATGCTGTGGCTCTGCCAACCGGTGGCGCCGACCACGAGATCACCTTCGTGAAACTTCGGATTGCGCGAATGCTCGACGCGGCTGACAGCGCCGCCGGTCATCACTTCGTCGATTTCGACCGGCGCGGCGTAGGACGGCGCATCACTCATGCGCCCGCGCATGTAGGGGTCGAGCGACAGGTAAAGGGTCTTGAGCAACACCTCGCCTTCCGCCAGATCCGGCAGCGCGACGCGCTCCAGGCGAAAATTCTCCGGGGTCGGTGCGCCCACCGGGCGGGACACCAGGACGATACGTTGGTTGAGGGTCAATGCTTGCGGCATGTGAGCGTCTCCTTGATCGATGAATTTGGCAGGTATAGGGAGCAGACCCTTGTCGCGGTGCGGCGTTCGATGTTTCTGCCTGTCATTGTGGTGAGGGGGCTTCCCCCGTTCGGCTGCGTAGCAGGCGCTAAACCATAAAACCCGTTGGCAGGTTATGGAGCGCTTCGCACGCCAACGGGGGCAAGCCCCCTCGCCACAAAAACAGGGCGCTCGCGTGTGGCAGAAACAAAAATGCCAGGCGCGATGCCTGGCATTTTTGTGTAGCCCATCCAATGCGCGTTGGCGAATCAGAATGGCATTTTCATTCCCGGCGGCAGTTGCATGCCAGCGGTCACGCCGGACATTTTGTCCTGGCTGTTGGCTTCGATCTTGCGAACGGCGTCGTTGACGGCGGCGGCGAATACCGCTTCGAGCATCTCGCGGTCATCTTCGCTCAGGCCTTCGACCATGCTTGGGTCGATGGTCACGCGCTTGACGTCGTGACGACCGGTCATCAGCACGGTGACCATATCGCCACCGGCCTTACCGGTGACTTCGGCGTTGGCCAGTTCTTCCTGCATCTTGGCCATTTTTTCCTGCATCTGCTGCGCCTGCTTCATCAGGCCGGCCATGCCACCTTTCATCATGGTAATCACCTCAAAGTACTTGGATAAAAACAGCGTCCGGCCTCTGCAGCCAAACGCCTTCAGTTATTAGCCCTGACTGACCAGGGCTTCGACAGGTTCAATAGTATCGTTACGGATCACCGCACCGAACTGCTGCATCATTTGCTGGATGAACGGATCACCGTGGATCGACTCTTCGGCCTCGCGCTGGCGGTTGACCCGGCGCCGCGATGCAGCCTGGGCCGGGGTTTCCTGCTCAGGCTTGATCAGCTCCATGCTCAGGGTCAGCGTGCGCCCGTGAAACTGGTTCAACGCGTCGTTCAAGCGCCGTTGCTGGGTCGCGTTGAACAACGCACTGTGCGCCGGATCGAGGTGCAGCAACCAGTGATCGCCTTCAACCGAGATCAGCGTGCAGTTGGCGGCGATGCTGCCAGTCATCCCGGAGATCGGCAATTTCGGAAACAATTCCAGCCATTGCAGGGCCAGACCGGTCGCCGGCATCGCAGCCGGTTCCGGCTCGGGTTCCGGCGCCGGTTCGGCGGTGTGTTCGCTGGCCAGTTCATCGAGGTAGCTGTAAGCCGAGTCGATGTCCGGCTCGATGTAATCCTCGTCCAGCGGCGGTTCGTCATCCAGGTCAACGCCGGGGG
>NZ_MKGS01000198.1:0-25777 GCF_002836905.1 Pseudomonas sp. 43NM1
CGGCAATCTGGTGGTCGCGGTCGGTTTTGCGCTGATGCTCGCGGGCCTGTACACCTTGCGCGCGCCGACCAAAACCGCCCAGGGCCTGCTCTGGGGCCTGGCCGGTTACGCAACCTTCGTGCTGGCGCCGACCCTCGGTCTGCCGCCGGAATTACCGGGCACCGCTGCCGCTGACTTGGCGCAACGGCAAATCTGGTGGATCAGCACCGCAGCGTCCACCGCGGTCGGCATCGCGCTGATCGTGTTCAGCCGTCACTGGCTGATGAAGATTCTCGGCGTGGCGATTCTGGCGGTGCCGCACGTGATTGGCGCGCCGCAACCGGAAGTCCACTCGATGCTGGCGCCGGAGGCGCTGGAAGCGCAGTTCAAAATCGCTTCGCAGTTGACCAACGTGGTGTTCTGGCTGGCCCTGGGCCTGATCAGCGCCTGGTTGTTCCGCCGCAAAAGCGACGGTCAATACCACGCATGACCGATGCCAGCACAGCGCCGACCCTGGTGGTCGGCCTGGGCTGCCAGCGCGGCTGCCCGGTTAGCACGCTGCGGGCGTTGCTCGATCAAGCATTGCAGGCGCATCACATCGAACTTCGGCACATCAAGGCATTGGCCAGCATCGATCTGAAACGCGATGAGCCGGGCTTGGTGGAATTGGCTGAGCAACTTGGCTTGCAATTGATGTATTTCAGCAGCGAACAATTGGCCGGTTATCAACCACAACTCAGCCATCAATCGCAGATCGCTTTCGAGCGCACCGGCTGTTACGGCGTGGCAGAAAGCGCCGCCCTCGCCCTCGCTGAACACTTGGCGCAGGCGCCAGCAAAGCTGCTGATTTCGCGACAAAAATACGCCCAAGCCACCCTCGCATTGGCCAGTGCTGCGTAAAATCCCCGATAATCCCCGCCTCGATCATGAGCAATCTTCATCTGAAGCCTTGCCTCGAAGGTTTTTCTCAGCGTTTTTTCAGGAATTGACGATGACCGTCTACTTCATTGGCGCCGGCCCCGGCGACCCGGAACTGATCACCGTCAAAGGCCAGCGGCTGATTCGCAGCTGCCCGGTGATCATCTACGCCGGCTCTTTGGTGCCGGCGGCGGTGCTTGAAGGGCATCAGGCGCAAACGGTGGTCAATAGCGCCGAATTGCACTTGGAACAGATCATCGATTTGATCAAGGCTGCGCACCTCAAAGGTCAGGATGTGGCGCGTGTGCACTCGGGCGATCCGAGTTTGTACGGCGCGATTGGCGAGCAGATTCGTTATCTGCGCGAGCTGGATATCCCGTTTGAAATCATTCCGGGGGTGACCGCGACAGCGGCGTGCGCGGCGTTGCTCGGCGCTGAGCTGACCTTGCCGGACATCTCGCAAAGCGTGATTTTGACCCGTTACGCGGATAAAACCGCGATGCCTGCAGGTGAGGAGCTGGGCAGTCTGGCGCAGCATGGCGCGACGATGGCGATTCACTTGGGCGTCAACCATTTGCAGAAGATCCTCGCCGAATTGCTCCCGCATTACGGCGCGGACTGCCCGATTGCGGTGATCCACCGCGCGACCTGGCCGGATCAAGATTGGGTGGTCGGGACAATTGACGATATTGCCGAGAAGGTTGCGGCGAAGGGCTTTCGGCGTACGGCGCTGATATTGGTCGGTCGTGTACTGGGCAGCGACCAGTTCAGTGAGTCGTCGCTGTATCGCGCCGGGCATGCGCATCTCTACAGGCCCTGAGGCCACAGGGAAGTGTTCACGCATAAAAAAACGGCGCTCACGGGGCGCCGTTTTTTTATGTCGCAGTGAACACCTTACTTAGTAGTAGGCGTTTTCTTTCTGCGTGTGGTCGGTCACGTCACGAACACCTTTGAGCTCGGGGATGCGCTCGAGCAAAGTGCGCTCGATGCCTTCACGCAAGGTCACGTCCGCCTGGCCGCAGCCTTGGCAACCGCCGCCGAACTTCAGCACAGCGATGCCGTCTTCGACCACATCGATCAGGCTGACCTGACCGCCGTGGCTCGCGAGCCCCGGATTGATCTCGGTTTGCAGGTAGTAATTGATGCGCTCGTTGACCGGGCTGTCGGCGTTGACCATCGGTACTTTGGCGTTTGGCGCCTTGATGGTCAGCTGGCCGCCCATGCGGTCGGTGGCGTAATCGACTACCGCGTCATCCAGAAAGGCTTCGCTGAACGAATCGATGTAAGCGGTGAAGTCTTTCAACCCCAGCGCGGTGTCTTCTGGTTTTTCTTCGCCCGGCTTGCAGTAGGCAATGCAGGTTTCGGCGTACTGGGTGCCAGGCTGGGTGATGAAGACGCGAATGCCGATGCCTGGGGTGTTCTGCTTGGAGAGCAGATCTGCCAGATAATCGTGGGCGGCGTCAGTGATGGTAATAGCGGTCATGGAAACTCCTCGCAGGCTTGGGCGCAGTTTACGCCAATCATCGCGCGGCACAAAGTCCTAGTATTTTTGTCGGGAAAGAGCCAGCGCCGGTTCGGCAGCCTTTTCCCCGTCGATCCGCGCTTTAAGCCACCGATAGCTGCGTTTTTCCACCCATTCGTAGCTCAGCCACGAAGCAAACCCGATTGTCAGCGCGCACACCACGAACATCACGTAGGGATTAACGCCATAACGCTGTGCGACAAATCCGCCAGCGGACAGCACCAGCACGTGCATCAGGTACACCGAATAGGAGCAATTACCGAGCACTTCCAATACCCGGTTGTTGGCGAAAAACCGCTCCAGCGCAATACACGCCATCACCAGCACTGCGCTCGGCAAGCCCCACGCGAGGAATCGCGGCCCCGGCGGCAGGTGATAAATCATCAACAACGCGCCGGCAATCCCCAGCAGCGGCAGGTATAGCCCCGGTTTGATCCAGCCACGACGGTAGATCATGCCAATGGCAATCCCGAGCAGGAATTCGTAGACGATATCCGAACGGTAGAACTCGCTGACCCAGCCATAACCGGTCCACGCCTGGCACACCGCGAACAGCAGCGCCGCGACGATCAGCAGTCGCACTTGCAAGCGAAACAGCAACGCCCAGGCAAACAGCAGGTAAAAAAGCATTTCGTAGTTCAGGGTCCAACCGACGTTGAGTGTGGGATAAATCCCGTAACCGCCGGGGTTCTCCGTAGGAATGAATACCAGCGACAGCAGGAAATGCGACCAGTCGACGCTTTGATCCGGCAATACCGGCCGTGCGAACACCACCACCAGCGCCATTAACGAGGTGTACAGCCAGTACGCCGGGACGATGCGGAACAGTCGATACAACAGGAAGCGGCCGGGCGGCAGCGACTTGCCTTCAGTGGAGAGGAAAATCACCAGACCACTGATGACAAAGAAGATATCGACGCCCACCGCGCCCTTGTCGATGAACGCCTGCCCCACCGGCCCGCGCGCATGGAAGTCGAAAAAAATCTGCATGAAATGGTGGCAAACCACCGCCCAGGCTGCGATGAAACGCAAGGCCTGCACTGAAATCAACATCTATGGCCCTCTCTATAAATCACCACAGATCCCTTGTAGGAGCAGAGCTTGCTCGCGAAGGCGTCGTATCAGTCAATGTGATGTCGCCTGACATGAAGCTTTCGCGAGCAAGCTCTGCTCCTACGGGGGATCGGCGTTATTACAGATGGGACACTGGATAATCGGCAAAGGTCGATCAGGGATTCTCACTCCAGATCGGCAATCCAGAACCACCGCAAATCCCTTGTAGGAGCAGAGCTTGCTCGCGAAGGCGTCGTATCAGCCAATGGGATGTCGCCTGAATTGACGCTTTCGCGAGCAAGCTCTGCTCCTACGGAGGGGCGGCGGCGGTGTCAGAGATTCTCGTAGCGATTCATGTCCAGCACGCCCTCTTCCACCGGGTCGGTTTCGTGGACGTAGGTGCTCAGGTCGTGGAAGTAGAACCAGAACTGCGGGTGGCTGCGGCGAATCCCCCAGCGGTCGACGATTTTCTCGAAGCGGTTGGCGTCCTTGGCGTTTTCCATTGCTGCGACAAATGCCGGCACTTGCTCCGCCGGTACGTTGAACATGAAGTTCGGGTAGCTGCTGAGCACACCCGGATAGATCGTCAACGTGTCCAGCCCCGGTTGAAAACGCAGGGATTCGCCGAGCAGGAACGCGACGTTGCTGTGCGCGCGGTTGCGCAGCAGGCTGTAGATCTCACGTTTGCCGCTGGCGGTTTCGACGCGCAGCATGGTCGCTTCCGGCAACTGGTCGATCACCCGCAAACCCGCTGCCGGACGTGAAGCCAGCTGGCTCAAGGCCTGCTCGGCGTTCTGCAACGCCGGGTCGATATTCGGCCGCGAGCAGTAAGCGCCGGCGCAACGGTTGATCGGATCGGGCCGCGCATCGAGGTCGCCGTAACGGGCGAGCAATTGCTCCGCGAAGTCGCGTTTCGGGTCTTTTTCATCGAGTTTGAGCGCGGTCGGCTTGTCGTCATCGATGGTTTCGTAATCCAGCCACATCTTGAATTTGCCGCTGTTCTGGTACCAATCGTCGAGGTAACCCTCGCGCGAATCGGCCGGCATCAGGCGCAGGAAGTTTTGTTCGGCGCCGTTGCGGATCAGGTCGAAATACAGCCGCGTCTGCGCTTGATGCGAGACATTGCCGAACACATCGAAGTTGACCGCCAACTGATAATAGGTGCGTTCCAGTAGCGGGTAGTCGAACAGCCACATCGTCTGCGGCACTTCGCCGATCAGGCCCTTGTTCACTGAAGCGCTGTCGAAGTGGCGAAAAATGCTCAGTAACGCGTTGTCGTTGCCGGCCCACAATGTCGACCAGCTCGGCGCTGGCGCATCGGCGTAACTGTCGCGACGCAAGGCCTCGTATTCGTTGCGCTTGTCGCGGTAGTCGTGCCACAAGCCGAGGACGCTGCCAACATCGTCGTTCTGCCCCGGCATCGCCAGCAGCGGCGTCGCTTGGCCGCGATAGTTCGGATCGGTGATGTACAGATCGTGCTCCGGCGCCTGGAACAGCGCCCAGAAGTTATCGCGAATCACATCCGTGGCGATCTGGCCACGACACACCGGCCCGCGAATAAAGGTGCGGACAAAGTACTCGGCGTTATCCAGCATGAACTGATAACGCGCCTGCGCCGGGATCGCTTCGAAGGTGGTGAACGGATTGGCGCGGCGCTCCGGGCCGTAACCCGGCAACGCGTTGGCCTGCCAGTTACCACTGTAGAACAGGCTTTTGACCCGGGCCATTTTCGCCGCGCTCAGCGGATAAGTGATGTGGGTTTTCTGCACAATCACGCCTTGCACCGGCCACAAGCGGTAATACACCCGAGTGCCCGGATCATCGTTGGGCCGGCGCGTGTTGATCAGATCAATCGGCTGACCGCTCGGCGTGCGCGAGCGCACCCACTGGAAGAAATGCCCCGGCTCGCCGTCCTTGAAATAAATGTGCGCGAGAAACAAATGCTCGAACAACCAGCGCCCGACCAGACTTTCCCGCGCGCCAGGCGAATTCAGCAGCTTTTCCCATTGCAGCACTTGCAGCGCTTCCTCGGCGCTCGGCGCCAGGCCTTGCTGATCAATCGGTGCACCGGACGCGAGCCAGCGCTGCAGCGTCTGGTATTGCTGATCGGTGAGTCCGGTGACCGCCAGCGGCATGCCTTCTTTGGGGTGAGCGCCGGCGTAACCGTCAAACTCCGCCGGCATCGCGCAGGTGTTTTCGCGATTAAGGCCCAGCGCAATCCCTTCCGGCAGTTTGGCGTTGGGCGTCAACGCGGTGGTGTGCCCAAGTTCGAGCATCCGCGCCATCAACGCGGCTTGGCTGCCCTGCGCATCCAGCACCGAATAGAAGCCTTTTTGTTGCCATGCGCGTTTGCCGAAAGCGTCGTAAAACAGCCGCGTTGGCGGCGCCGCGACGCTGCGTTCGCCGTCGTATACCGGGATTTTGCTGGCACCACGCAACGCGCCTTCGCCGCTGCCCAGGTTCAGCTGACACGCCGAGTCGTAGCACGCATGGCAGGCCACGCACTTTTCGGTGAAGATCGGCTGAATGTCGCGGGTGTAGGAAATGGCGGATGGAACGGTGGGATCCTGCGCAGTGGCGCCCCAGCTTATGAGCAGCAACAACATGCTGACGACGACGCGATACGGCATGTTTCTGGGCCCACTCATGAAAATTCGCCGCGATTCTACCGTTTTGCCACTATCGCCAACATGAGCGATATTCATGCAAAACCCGGACATGCTCTAAAACCGCACAGGTTTGCTATTATCCCGGCCCTTCGTCATGGTCTTTCCGAGTAGTCCCAATGTCCGATCGCAGTGTTCGCCTTCAAGCTCTCAAGCAAGCCCTCAAAGAGCGCATCCTGATTCTCGACGGCGGCATGGGCACGATGATCCAGAGCTATAAGCTTGAGGAACAGGATTACCGTGGCAAACGCTTCGCCGACTGGCCGAGCGATGTCAAAGGCAACAACGACCTGCTGGTGCTGACCCGCCCGGACGTGATCGGCTCAATCGAAAAAGCCTACCTGGATGCCGGCGCCGACATCCTCGAAACCAACACCTTCAACGCCACCCAGGTGTCCCTCGCCGACTACGGCATGCAGGGCCTGGCCTACGAGCTGAACGTAGAAGGCGCTCGTCTGGCGCGCAAGGTCTGCGACGCCAAGACCCTCGAAACCCCGGACAAGCCGCGTTTTGTCGCCGGCGTGATCGGGCCGACCAGCCGCACTTGCTCGCTGTCGCCCGACGTCAACAACCCCGGCTACCGCAACGTCACCTTCGATGAGCTGGTGGAAAACTACACCGAGGCCACCAAAGGCCTGATCGAGGGCGGCGCCGACCTGATCCTGATCGAAACCATCTTCGACACCTTGAACGCCAAAGCGGCAATCTTCGCCGTGCAAGGTGTGTTCGAAGAGTTGGGCATCGAATTGCCGATCATGATTTCCGGGACCATCACCGACGCCTCCGGCCGCACCTTGTCGGGCCAGACCACCGAAGCGTTCTGGAACTCGGTGGCCCACGCCAATCCGATTTCCGTCGGCCTCAACTGCGCGCTCGGCGCCAGTGAGTTGCGTCCGTACCTCGAAGAACTGTCGAACAAGGCCAACACCCACGTTTCCGCGCACCCGAACGCTGGCCTGCCGAACGAATTCGGCGAGTACGACGAGTTGCCGGCAGAAACCGCCAAGGTCATCGAAGAATTCGCCCAAAGCGGTTTTCTGAATATTGTCGGCGGTTGCTGCGGCACTACGCCGGGCCACATCGAAGCCATCGCCAACGCCGTCGCCGGTTACGCGCCACGGGTGATTCCGGACATTCCCAAGGCCTGTCGCCTGTCGGGTCTGGAGCCGTTCACGATTGATCGCAACTCGTTGTTCATCAACGTCGGCGAGCGCACCAACATCACCGGTTCGGCGAAATTCGCCCGCCTGATCCGTGAAGACAACTACACCGAAGCGCTGGAAGTCGCCCTGCAGCAGGTCGAGGCCGGCGCTCAGGTGATCGACATCAACATGGACGAAGGCATGCTCGATTCGAAGAAGGCGATGGTGACCTTCCTCAATCTGATTGCCGGCGAACCGGATATTTCGCGCGTGCCGATCATGATCGACTCCTCGAAATGGGAAGTGATCGAAGCCGGCCTCAAGTGCATTCAGGGCAAGGGCATCGTCAACTCGATCAGCATGAAAGAAGGCGTCGAGCAGTTCATTCATCACGCCAAACTGTGCAAGCGTTACGGTGCGGCGGTGGTGGTAATGGCCTTCGACGAAGCCGGCCAGGCCGACACCGAAGCGCGCAAGAAAGAAATCTGCAAACGCTCCTACGACATTCTGGTCAACGAAGTCGGCTTCCCGCCGGAAGACATCATTTTCGACCCGAACATCTTCGCGATCGCCACCGGCATCGAAGAACACAACAACTATGCCGTCGACTTTATCAATGCGTGCGCCTACATCCGCGACGAGCTGCCGTACGCGCTGACCTCTGGCGGCGTGTCCAACGTGTCGTTTTCGTTCCGTGGCAACAACCCGGTGCGCGAGGCGATTCACTCGGTGTTTCTGCTCTACGCGATCCGCAATGGCTTGACCATGGGCATCGTCAACGCCGGCCAACTGGAGATCTACGACCAGATCCCGGCCGAGCTGCGCGACGCCGTCGAAGACGTGGTGCTTAACCGCACCGCCGAAGGCACCGACGCCCTCCTCGCCATCGCCGACAAGTACAAGGGCGACGGCAGCGTCAAGGAAGCCGAGACCGAAGAGTGGCGCGGCTGGGAAGTCAACAAGCGTCTGGAACATGCACTGGTCAAGGGCATTACCACGCACATCGTCGAAGACACCGAAGAATCGCGTCAGTCGTTCAGCCGGCCGATCGAAGTCATCGAAGGCCCGCTGATGTCGGGCATGAACATCGTCGGCGACCTGTTTGGCGCCGGCAAAATGTTCCTGCCACAAGTGGTGAAATCCGCCCGCGTGATGAAGCAGGCCGTGGCGCATTTGATCCCGTTCATCGAACTGGAAAAAGGTGACAAACCGGAAGCCAAGGGCAAAATCCTCATGGCCACGGTCAAGGGCGACGTGCACGACATCGGCAAGAACATTGTCGGCGTGGTCCTCGGTTGCAACGGCTACGACATCGTTGACCTCGGCGTGATGGTGCCGGCCGAGAAGATCCTGCAAGTGGCCAAGGAACAGAAGTGCGACATCATCGGTTTGTCCGGTCTGATCACGCCTTCGCTGGATGAAATGGTCCACGTGGCGCGCGAGATGCAGCGCCAGGATTTCCACTTGCCGCTGATGATCGGTGGCGCGACCACCTCGAAAGCGCACACGGCGGTGAAGATCGAACCGAAGTACAGCAACGACGCGGTGATCTACGTCACCGACGCCTCGCGCGCAGTGGGCGTGGCCACGCAGTTGCTGTCCAAGGAACTGAAACCGGCGTTTATCGAGAAGACGCGCCTGGAATACATCGAGGTCCGCGAGCGCACCGCCAACCGCAGCGCGCGCACCGAACGCCTGAGCTACCCGGCGTCAATCGCGAAGAAACCGCAGTTTGACTGGAGCACTTACGCGCCGGTGAAACCGACGTTTACCGGGGCCAAGGTCCTCGACAATATCGATTTGAAAGTGCTGGCCGAGTACATCGACTGGACGCCGTTCTTCATCTCCTGGGACTTGGCCGGCAAGTTTCCGCGCATTCTCGAAGATGAGGTGGTCGGCGAAGCAGCGACAGCGCTGTACGCCGATGCCAAGGAAATGCTCGCCAAGTTGATCGACGAGAAACTGATCAGCGCCCGTGCAGTGTTCGGTTTCTGGCCGGCGAATCAGGTGCGCGACGACGACATCGAGCTGTATGGCGATGACGGCAAGCCGTTGGCCAAACTGCATCACTTGCGTCAGCAGATCATCAAGACCGACGGCAAACCGAATTTCTCCCTGGCCGACTTTGTCGCGCCGAAGGACAGCGAGATTACTGACTACGTCGGTGGTTTCATTACCACCGCCGGGATCGGCGCGGAAGAAGTGGCCAAGGCGTATCAGGACGCCGGCGACGATTACAACTCGATCATGGTCAAAGCCTTGGCCGACCGCTTGGCCGAAGCCTGCGCCGAGTGGTTGCACCAGCAAGTGCGTAAAGATTATTGGGGTTACGCCAAGGATGAAACGCTGGACAACGACGCGCTGATCAAAGAGCAATACAGCGGCATCCGCCCTGCCCCGGGCTACCCGGCCTGCCCGGACCACACCGAGAAAGGCACGTTGTTCGCGTTGCTCGACCCTGAGGCCAGCGAAATGCAGGCCGGGCGCAGCGGCGTGTTCCTCACCGAACATTACGCGATGTTCCCGGCAGCAGCGGTCAGCGGCTGGTACTTCGCGCACCCGCAGGCGCAGTATTTTGCGGTGGGCAAGATCGACAAGGATCAGGTGCAGAGCTACACCTCGCGCAAAGGTCAGGATTTGAGCGTGACCGAACGCTGGCTGGCGCCGAATCTGGGTTACGACAACTGAGTCTCGGCTGATCGCACACCCTGTGGGAGCGAGGCTTGCCCGCGATGGCGTTCTGTCAGTTGACATGATTGTTGCTGACCGATCGCCTTCGCGGGCAAGCCTCGCCTGCAGGGGGTTGTGGCGTTCAAGGATATTGCGCGCTGCATTGTCTATGCTTGCCTGACACACATTCGTGACGAGGGATTTATGGACGATCCAGTCGACAACAAGCCGCCGACCTTATGGCAGATGCTGCACAGCGTGGTAGCGGCGGCGTTCGGGGTGCAGAGCGGAAAGAATCGCGCCCGCGACTTCACTCACGGCAAGCCGAGTCATTTCGTGATTCTGGGGATTTTGTTCACGGCAGTTTTTGCGCTGTCACTGTTCGGCATCGTCAAACTGGTCCTGCTGCTGGCCGGGATCTGAAGCCCGCTCCCCTCTTGCAGCCGCCCACAACCTTTGTAGCAGCTGGCGCAGCCTGCGTCCGGCTGCGAAGCAGTCGCTAAATCATGCGCCGCGGTGTTTCAGCAAGACCGCATTCGCAGGTTTTACGACTCCTGCGCAGCCGAACGCAGGCTGCGCCAGCTGCTACAGGGGGCGTGCGCGGGAACGCGCGCGGTTCATGGGTATGCGCTGGAGCGCGCGGTTATTGGTGGCTGACCCAGAACACCGCGGTGCCCACGACCAGGATGATCAGGAACAAAATCGCCCAGGCATCAACGGAACTGTCGCTTTTCCTTGCTTTGGTTGGGTTGCTCATTGCATCGCCTCTTGTCGGTTTTATCGGTGATTGCATAAAGACTCGACCACAGTAAAGACGACGATTGCCCTCACCACAACTAAGGGCTTTTCACTAACACTTCTCGTTAGGCCTTTTAGTTCTTTACATATACTCAAACATCACTTTTGCGCATAACTGCAAACTGGTATCTTGCCCCGGCTCCGTAGGGAGTGCGCGGCCGTGCGCGCAGAATTGCCGAGGCAGTATCGGAAACTTCAGCAAGCGAAAAACGCCACTGGATCCGACCGGCCCAAGCCTGAGAACAGGACTTATATGTACGTATACGACGAGTACGATCAGCGGATCATCGAGGACCGCGTCAAGCAGTTCCGTGATCAGACCCGACGCTATCTGGCAGGCGAGCTGAGCGAAGAAGAATTCCGCCCCCTGCGCCTGCAAAATGGCCTTTATATCCAGCGTTTCGCGCCGATGTTGCGGGTGGCGGTGCCTTACGGCCAACTGACCTCGCGCCAGACGCGAATGATGGCCAAAATTGCCCGCGACTTCGACAAGGGCTACGCCCACATCAGTACCCGGCAGAACGTGCAGTTCAACTGGCCGGCGCTGGAAGACATCCCGGACATCCTCGCTGAACTGGCCACTGTGCAAATGCACGCGATCCAGACCAGCGGCAACTGCCTGCGCAACGTCACCACCGACCAGTTCGCCGGTGTCGCCGCCGACGAGTTGATCGACCCGCGTCCGTGGTGCGAAATCGTCCGTCAGTGGACGACATTCCACCCGGAATTCGCCTACCTGCCGCGCAAATTCAAGATCGCCATCAACGGCTCGACCTCTGACCGCGCGGCCATCGAAGTGCACGACATTGGCCTTGAGCCGGTGCACAACGCTGCGGGCGAACTGGGCTTCCGTGTGCTGGTCGGTGGCGGCCTCGGCCGTACGCCGGTGGTTGGCGCGTTCATCAATGAATTCTTGCCGTGGCAGGACTTGCTGAGCTACCTCGACGCCATTCTGCGGGTCTACAACCGCTACGGCCGTCGCGATAACAAATACAAGGCGCGGATCAAGATCCTCGTCAAAGCGCTGACCCCTGAAGTGTTCGCGCAAAAAGTCGACGCCGAAATGGAACACCTGCGCGGTGGCCAGACCACGTTGACCGACGCCGAAGTGCATCGCGTCGCCAAGCACTTCGTCGATCCCGACTACAAGACCCTGGACAACCAGGCCCAGGCACTCGCCGAGCTCGACAAGGAACATCCGGGTTTCGCTCGCTGGCGCACCCGCAACACCCTGGCGCACAAGAAGCCGGGCTATGTTGCCGTGACTCTGTCGCTGAAACCGACCGGCGTTGCGCCGGGCGACATCACCGACAAGCAGCTCGATGCCGTTGCCGACCTCGCCGAGCGTTACAGCTTCGGCCAACTGCGCACCTCGCACGAACAGAACATCATTCTCGCCGACGTCGAACAGACGCAGTTGTTCACCCTGTGGGGCGAGTTGCGCGAGCAAGGTTTCGCCACGCCGAACATCGGCCTGCTGACCGACATCATCTGCTGCCCGGGCGGTGATTTCTGCTCGCTGGCCAACGCCAAGTCGATCCCGATTGCCGAATCGATCCAGCGCCGTTTCGACGACCTCGACTACCTGTTCGACGTCGGCGAACTGGACCTGAACATCTCCGGTTGCATGAACGCCTGCGGGCACCACCACGTCGGCCATATCGGCATCCTCGGGGTGGACAAGAAAGGTGAGGAGTTCTACCAGGTGTCCCTCGGCGGCAGCGGCAGTCGCAACGCCAGCCTGGGCAAAATCCTCGGCCCGTCCTTCGCCCAGGAAGCCATGCCTGATGTGATCGAGAAACTGATCGACGTGTACATCGAACAACGTCACGAAGATGAGCGTTTCATCGACACCTATCAGCGCATCGGCATCGACCTCTTCAAGGAGCGCGTCTATGCAGCGAATCATTAAGAACAACGAAGTCGTCGACGAAACCTGGCACCTGCTGCCCAAGGATTTCAACATCGACGAAATCAGCAACTGCGACGACTACATCGTCCCGCTGGCGCTGTGGCGCGAGCACGGCCGCATGCTCCTGGCCCGCGATGGCGGTCTGGGTGTGTGGCTGGACGCCGATGAAGAAGCCGAGGAAATCGGTGAAGACGTCGACAAGTTCAAGGTGATTGCCCTGAACTTCCCGGCGTTCACCGATGGCCGCAACTACTCCAACGCCCGTCTGCTGCGTGACCGTTACGGTTTCAAAGGCGAATTGCGCGCGATTGGCGATGTACTGCGCGACCAGTTGTTTTACCTGCACCGCTGCGGGTTTGACGCCTTCGCGATTCGCGCCGACAAAGACCCGTACGAAGCCCTTGAAGGTTTGAAGGACTTCTCGGTGACGTATCAGGCCGCGACTGACGAGCCGTTGCCACTGTTTCGTCGACGTTAAGGCGTCTTCGTCACCGCAAAACCTTGAGCCATGGCCGTGGAGCCGGGCTCAAGGTTTTTTTTCGCCTGCGCTAAAGTACCGGCGCCATCCGCAACGCCGCGACCCGGCCTTCAAGCAGCTCGAAACTGACAAACGGATCGTAACCATCGACCGCGGCCCATTCGCCATCGATGAACATCTGCTGATACAGCGCCGGCGACGCGTGCAGCGCATCGATCAACTGCCAGACCCGCCGTTGCAGCGGCGCATAACTCACGCGAAAGTCTGCCGTGCGGCTTAGCGTGTCCAGCATCGCAAAAAGTCTCTCGCTGCCCTGCCGAGCGGCCAGGTATTGCCAGCGCTCAACCTGAGATGCTGTGTGTTCGGGTGAAAGCCCGGACAGCCAGGCATGGGGCTGCGCGAAATCTTCCGTTGGCGGGCCCAGCCAGACGTTGATCCCGGTTTCCTGACGATGGCGACTGATCCATCGCAAGCTGTCCTCATCGTTGATCGGATTACCCGTCAGCAACACCACCTTCTCGCGCACGGCTTGCTTGCGCACCGCGTCGGGGATTCGATCAATCCGGTTGTCGCGCAGGTCAAGCAAATCCAGATACGGGTGATCAAGTACACCCACCGGGCATATTTCAATGCCGGTCGCCCGCAGGGATAGACGGCGCAGGGCCGGCAAATGCACAACCAATGGCGGCCGTGTCAGCGGGTTGCCGCTGAGGTCGAGTGTGGTCAGTTGCGACAGCTCACTGAATACCCCGGCCGCCTGCTCCGTCAACATCAGCCCGGTGCCCCCGAGGTCAAGGTGAGTGAGCTCAGTGAGCTGGCTTATCGACGCCGGCAAATGCGCGGTCCAGTTGCCGGCGGCATCGAGTTGATGCAACTCGGTGCCCGCCAGGTTCAACACGCGCAACTTGGGAAACCCCTCAAGAAACGCCGAAAGACTCGCGGGCTCGTTCAATGAGCAATACGGCATCTGCAGCTCCACAACCTCCGTGAGCCTGACATTCAGCGCGGGCAGTGTATGGAAAAAATCCAGGTCCAGGCTCAGGCGAAATCCAGCCAACTGGCCGTTGCTGAAAATCTGATCAGCCGCGTTGCCATTGCGTTGCCACAGCGTAATCAACTGGTTGGCCAGACCCATTCGATTCTGGTGTTCAATGCGGATCGCCGCGCTGATCCGGGCATCGTTTTGCGCTTCGATCTCGCGTGGACCCAGCCCGATTGCTTCGGCATCGCCGGCGGCCAACAGGTCGACGTCCATGGCGGCGATATCGAATTGGACCTGCTGGACCCACGCCAGCAGATCAACGCGCAATTGCTGCAACTGCTCATTGAGGAAGATCAGATGCGTCTGGGCGTTGGCGCCCCATTCAGTCAACAACGCATCCAGTTGCTGCTGTGTCAGCGCCGGATACAACTCGTCGAGCTGAAGCTTTTGAAAGGTTCGGGTGAAGCCTGCGTCCTGCGCAGTGGTCGGGAATCCGCCACCACGCAGGCCGAGGGGGTCGAATGACAGGCCTGAATCCATGCGCTGCAGGCCTGTCTCCAGGTCGATGCGCGACCTCGGTGCGGCGCGGATGAGCGCGCGTAAATCCGCCAGAGCCTGATCGGCGCGCAACCCCAGTGCCAATCGTTGCTGCGCCGACAAGGCATTGAGCAGGGCTTGGTGAAAATCCACGGTTTGCCCAGCCGCGAGCCCCTGATAATTTCCGCCATGCTTGATCAACTGGCGCCTAGACGCTGCGCCACGCGGGCCGATACTGTCCAACACCCGCCCCGCCGCCGACGTCTGACAAACTTCGATGCGCGTATCGGACGGCCAACCCGGCAGCCGTTCGAGCGAATGCAATGCCAGCACATCGCTGTCGGCGTTTGCGACTGAGGCGAGCTGCAGCCCTTCATAAGCGCGCGCCACTCGCAGATGAAACTCGTATTGCTCGGCTTTGCTGCTCAACTCGCTTAGCACCCGCTTGGCTTCCGCCATGGTGTGCGGCGCCGCAATGTCGATCCCCGAGCGGTCAAGCATTTGCTCGATCGCGCTTTTCGGCAAGCCGGGGTATTGCGACTGAAACAGCCTCACCCATTCGTGATCGGAGTGCTGCAGCGCGGCGTAGCGCACGTTGAATTGCTCGAAGCGCGCACGCTGCGCCTGTGCAGCGGCGGCAGAGTCGGCCGGCAGGCGGTCTATCGCCTGCTTCAAATCGAGGTCGATGCGAAAACGGCTCACGGTGTCCGTCAGGATCGGCGGCGGCGGATGGCCGCTCTGCATCAGCGTGAGCATGTCGGCATCGAGCCCGCAGACTTGATCGATGCTGCGCAGGGCTGCATCGCTGAACAACGCGCTTTCAGGCATGAGTACTCGCAACAGACCGCTGCTGATCGGCGCGCCGTTCACCGAGGCAGCGGCATCGCTGACCACACGTTCAGCAGCCAGCGTCGCATCGCCAGACACGACAGGCGCGCTCGCCGCTGCGACGTTCTCTGCGCCCTTGAGCACCCCGGCGGCATGAATCAACGGCAATGCGTTAAGCAAACCAAACAACGTGCGCCCGACGCCTGCCGAGCGCGCGTCCGTGGTTTTGCCATCGACCGCCTCATCGAGGCCATAACCGGAGTCGATCAGCCCGGCCAGCGCGAGTAAACCCTCGCCTCCCGGAACGAACAGGGCCAATGGACCAAAGCGGTTGACCCACTGCACAACCGGCTCGACGACCGCACTCAAGTTGTCGCGATTGACCTGCGCGTCAGTGCGAATGGTCTCGATACTGGCCTGCGCCGCGCGCTTCATCACCAGCACCCATTGGGCGAACGGGTCTTCGGTGAGCGGCGCGACTTCGGCACTGATGTAGCTTTCCGGCGGCCAGTAACCATCGTTGTTAAAAAAACCGTGGCCCTTCTTCAACAGGTATTGCTGCGGGTAAGTCGCCATCGCTGCCAACGCTGTCAGCACGCCGGCGTGGAATGTCCCGTCCTCGCGGTCGTCTTCGTTGAAATGCGCCGCCAACGCCTGTTTGCGCGCCTCGTCACGAGCGATGCCGGCCACCCACTCGCACAAAGCGTGATGATCGGCAAACTCGTGAAACGGCGAAGCGTTGCCCGGCACGTAGAGCAACATTCGCCCCGTGGCCCGATCGCGAAAACGCCAGATATCGACCGAGGCATAGCGATAAATCACCAGCCGCGCCGCCTCCAGCGACGCGGGCACGAGGGTGTGCGCTTGCAGTTGCGCGAGCGTCAGTTGCGCCCAGGTCTGTTGCCCGTCGAGCGCCGCAGCGCGCATGGCCATCGTCAGCCCTGCGGCGCTCAAGCTGTTTTCCTGACGTTGCAGACACGCCGCCATGACAAAGGCCAGTTTGACCGAGGTTCGCAACGGGTAAGCGTCGGTGGCCAGCAACGCCTGATCAGCCGGCCATGCCTGAGCAACATAAGCGGCATATTGCGCCTTGAAATCCAGGGTCCAGACCCATTCCTTGAACGCCGCCGGTTGCATCGCCAATTGCGTCGCGGGACCGTAGACCTGCGGCGTGGAGTGTCGATAGATGCCTTCGTAATCGCGGTAACCGCCACCGGGGTTGGGTGCTACGTCAATCTCGACGATCCGCACCTGCGGCCCGACGACGGGCGGCGTATACAAGCCGAATGCGCTCTCGCCGAAACGCCCGGCGCCGACCGTCTGGTAGTTCTGCAGCAACACCTGGGTCAGGCTTTGGCAAGTGCGCGCCCTGCTCTGGTGAATATCACCGTCAGCCGGGTAGCCGTAAAAATCGTAATTGAGGTCAACCAGAATGGCTGCCGGCGCCTCCTTACCCCAGCGGTTGCCGATCAACTGGGCGGCGTATTGCATTGGCGTCATCGGCAGCACGTTGCCCAGCGTCAGATCGGCCAATGCCAACGTGCCACGCTCGAGCGCCGGTCCACTTGATGCCGGTTTTTGTAGGAATCCTTCCATGTGCGTTCCTTGCAGGATCAGTTTTAAAAAATGCTCTTCGGGTTCAACCCTTGAACCGGGAGGAAGTACGCGTGACGTCCGGCGCAGTGTCGGGTAATGGCAACCCCGGATTGCGTTGCAGGGCCTCGGTAGTCAGCCGTTTGATGAGCGCCGCGCGCTCATTCGTGTAGTTGCTGACGATTGCGGCCATGGTCTGGTTGAACTGTTGGCGAGTGAAATCCAGTCGACTGTCGAGGCGCGCGAAAGAGCTGGCTGCACGCAGCGTCACCTCATCGAAATCTGATTGATGAGCGCTTTGCAGGTATTCGACCCAGGACTCGCGCAGCACTGCCGGCCTCCGATAGCCAGGATGGAATCGGCTGCTTCTTGACCAGGTTATAAAAAATGCCTTGTTGTTCCGGCGTCATCATGGCGCTCGTTGTGCTGGTCAATTCGAGCGAAGTCGAAATAGTTGAATCCGAAGACATGAGTAAAATCCCTTTTACCAAAAGAGACTTCAGTCTAGAGAAGACACTTCCAAATAAAAGCTTATATAGTCGATTGATAAAATCGTTATTGGATCAGCAATATGATTGCAAACTATATATAAATACCACCCGCCGCTGACTGATTATGCAGTTAGCAAAAAACAGGCAAAAAAAGACCCGGCCAATTGATTGGCCGGGTCTCGAAGTGCAATTACCAGAAGCGTTGTTGGGTCAGACGACTCCACCAACTCAGCAGCAGACGATCCACCGAACCGCTGGCCGCCATGCCGATGCGTTCCTGCAAACTTTTGCGTTCGGCGTAGTGCAGATGATAGAGCTCGGCGCTCTTGGCGCGTTCGGCGAGGTATTCGTCGCTGGTTTTCAGCTCATCGACCAATTGCCGACCCAGCGCCGCGACGCCGAGCCAGATCTCGCCGGTTGCCACTTCATCGATAGCCAGTTGCGGGCGATACCGCGAAACGAAGTTCTTGAACAGTTCGTGGGTGATGTCCAAGTCTTCCTGGAACTTCTCACGGCCCTTCTCGGTGTTCTCGCCAAACACCGTCAGCGTGCGTTTGTATTCGCCGGCAGTCAGCACTTCAAAGTCGATGTCGTGCTTTTTCAGCAAGCGATTGACGTTGGGCAACTGCGCGACCACGCCGATCGAGCCGAGAATGGCGAACGGCGCGCTGATAATTTTCTCGCCGATGCACGCCATCATGTAGCCGCCGCTGGCCGCGACCTTGTCGATGCACACGGTCAACGGCACGCCAGCCTGACGGATCCGCGCCAGTTGCGAGGAGGCCAAGCCGTAGCTGTGAACCATGCCGCCGCCGCTTTCGAGGCGCAACACCACTTCATCCTGAGGTGTGGCGAGGGTCAGCAGCGCGGTGATCTCGTGGCGCAGGCTCTCGGTCGCGGAAGCCTTGATGTCGCCGTCAAAATCCAGCACAAAAACCCGGCCCTTCGGCTCGGGTTTCTTTTTCTGTTTTTTCTCGGTTTTAGCCTGGGATTTGCGCAGCGACTTGAGCTGATCCTTGTCGAGCAGCGTCTGCTCCAGGCGTTCGCGCAGGCCTTTGTAGAAATCATTGAGTTTGCTGACTTGCAACTGGCCGGCCGACTTGCGCCGACCTTTGCTGCGCAGCGCCGCGAAACTGGCCATGACCACCAGAATGGCGACCACCAGCGTCACGGTCTTGGCCAGGAAACTGGCGTACTCGGCGAAAAACTCCACACACGACTCCTTCAATACAATGCGCCGCTAAAAACGCGCGCGCGGAATGTCCCCAGCATACCCATGCCCTGCCTTCGGGGCCAGCCGTGAAACCTCTGGAAACAGGCCTGTAACGGGCATTTCAAACAAGCGTATGTTTTTTCATTGACAGCTCACGGCCATCCTCATAACCTCGCCAAACCTTCAACGTACCGGGATGACGCGGACGTGGGCAGCATCTATTTGATTCGACATGGCCAGGCCTCCTTTGGTGCAGACGACTATGACGTCCTGTCGCCGACCGGTGTGCGCCAGGCAGAAGTCCTCGGCCAGCACCTCGCCGGGCTGGGCATCAGCTTCGATCGCTGCCTCGCCGGTGACTTGCGTCGCCAGCAGCACACCGCCACCAGTGCGCTGGAACAATTTGCTGCGGTCGGCATGCCCACGCCGATCCTGGAAACCGACTCCGCGTTCAACGAATTTGATGCCGACGCGGTGATCCGCGCCCTGCTCCCGGCAATGCTCGACGACGAACCTGAGGCGCTGGAGATCCTGCGCAACGCCGCGCAGAACCGCGCCGAGTTTCAGCGCATTTTCGCCCTGATTATCGAGCGCTGGCTGGCCGGCACCTACGACACGCCGGGGCTGGAAAGCTGGCTGGGTTTTGTCGAGCGGGTCCAGGCAGGCTTGCAGCGGATTCTCGACCAGGCCGACAACACGCAGAAAATCGCCGTGTTTACTTCCGGCGGCACCATCACTGCCCTGCTCCACCTGATTACGCAAATGCCGGCAAAACAAGCTTTTGAACTCAACTGGCAAATCGTCAACACCTCGCTCAACCAACTGAAGTTTCGTGGTCGCGAGGTGGCTCTGGCTTCCTTCAACAGTCATGCGCACCTGCAATTGTTGAAGGCCCCGGAACTCATCACATTTCGCTGAGTCCGGACTGGTGTGACCCTGGCTGTCATCACCCTGCTGTCATCACCCAACTGTAGCTACCCAGCTGTAATTCCCAAGAAAAGGATCGAACCATGACCTCCGTAGCCGACGCCGTACAAGCAATGAAAGCCAAGTTCAACCCAGATGCCGCCGCCGGCCTGGACCTGGTATTCGGTTTCCGCATCGACGACAGCAAAAACTTCTCGTTGATCGTCAAGGACAAAACCTGCGAACTGCAAGAAGGCGAAAACCCGGACGCGCAGGTCACTCTGGTGATGGACGGCGAAACCCTGCAGGGCATCGTCGACGGCACGACCGACGGCATGCAAGCGTTCATGGGCGGCAAACTGCGCGCTGAAGGCGACATGATGCTGGCAATGAAACTGTCCGAACTGTTCCCTTCGTAAAATGACGGCTGCCCACGCCGGGCAGCGTCAATGCTGCACAACAAATCCCGCCGCCATGGCGGGATTTGTCGTTTCAGGCCCCCACGCAATCCCGGCGCCGATCAGCCTGTCGGGCAGGTGAACAGGCCATTCGGCAATTTGCCGTCTATATTCCTTCTGGCCGCATGCGTCAGCCATCGGCAGTTCAACGCCTGTTTGCTGATCCGAGAACCGAGAACCGAGCGGAGAACGTTGTCATGAGCCCACCTGATGACCACGACGGTTTTAATCGCCGCCGCGTATTGCAAGGCCTGACCGCTGGCGCCTTGGGTGCCTGGGTCAGCCCACTTTTCGCAGGGAGTAAAACCATGCCCGATGCCCCGGCCGATCTGATTCTGTACAACGGTCGTTTGCACACCGTTGACCGCAAGAAACCCCAGGCCAGCGCCGTGGCGATCAAGGATGGGCGCTTCGTGGTGGTCGGCAGTGACGCGCAAGCAATGGCGCTGCAAGGCCCCGGCACGCAAATCATCGACCTGCACGGGCGCACGGTGATCCCCGGCCTCAACGACTCGCACCTGCACCTGATTCGTGGCGGGCTCAATTACAACCTCGAACTGCGCTGGGAAGGCGTGCCGTCATTGGTCGACGCCTTGCGCTTGCTCAAGGACCAGGCCGACCGCACGCCGACCCCGCAATGGGTACGCGTGGTCGGCGGCTGGAACGAATTCCAGTTCGCCGAAAAGCGCCTGCCCACCCTCGAAGAACTGAACAAAGCCGCGCCGGATACGCCGGTGTTCGTCCTGCACCTCTATGACCGCGCCCTGCTCAACCGCGCCGCGCTGAAAGTGGTCGGTTACACGCGCGATACGCCGAACCCGCCGGGTGGCGAGATTGTCCGCGATTCGAATGGCAATCCGACCGGCATGCTGATCGCCCGGCCGAACGCGATGATTCTTTATTCGACCCTGGCCAAGGGGCCGAAACTGCCGCTGGAACATCAGGTCAATTCGACGCGCCAATTCATGCGCGAACTCAACCGTCTCGGCGTGACCAGCGCCATCGATGCCGGCGGCGGTTATCAGAATTACCCGGACGATTACCAAGTCATCCAGCAACTGGCCGATGACAAACAGCTGACCGTGCGCATCGCCTACAACTTGTTCACGCAAAAACCCAAGGAAGAACTCACCGACTTCAAGAACTGGACCAGCACCTCGCATTACGGCCAGGGCGATGCCTTCCTCAAACACAACGGCGCCGGCGAGATGCTGGTGTTCTCCGCCGCTGATTTCGAAGATTTCCTTGAACCGCGCCCGGACCTGCCGCAAACCATGGAACAGGAACTCGAACCAGTCGTTCGCCACTTGGTGGAGCAGCGCTGGCCGTTCCGTTTGCATGCGACTTACAACGAGTCCATCAGCCGTATGCTCGACGTGTTCGAGAAGGTCAATCGCGACATTCCGTTCAACGGTTTGCCGTGGTTCTTCGACCATGCCGAAACCATCACGCCGCAGAATATCGAGCGGGTCAAAGCCTTGGGCGGCGGGATTGCGATTCAGGACCGGATGGCGTTTCAGGGCGAATATTTCGTCGACCGCTACGGCGCCAAAGCTGCGGAACACACGCCACCGATCGCGCGCATGTTGGCCGAAGGCATCCCGGTCGGCGCCGGCACCGACGCCACCCGCGTGTCGAGTTACAACCCGTGGACTTCGCTGTTCTGGCTGGTCAGCGGCCGCACCGTCGGCGGTCTGGAGCTATACCCGCAAGGCTTGAGCCGCGACACCGCGCTGGAACTGTTCACCCACGGCAGCGCCTGGTTTTCCTCCGAACAAGGGCAGAAAGGCCAGATCAAGGTCGGGCAACTGGCGGACCTGATTGCGCTGTCGGCGGATTATTTTCACATCGAGGACGAAGCGATCAAGTGGATCGAATCGGTGCTGACTATTGTCGACGGCAAGATCGTCTACGGCAGTGTCGAGTTCGACAAACTGTCGCCGCCGCCGATTCCGGTGGTGCCTGAGTGGTCGCCCGTGGCGAAAGTGCCGGGGCACTGGAAACCGCTGGCGCCGCTGACCGCGCAGGTTCACCAATGTGTCGGCGCCTGCGCGGTGCATGCGCACAGCCACGAACGCGCGCGATTGTCGTCGGCACCGGTGAGTGATTTCCAGGGATTCTGGGGCGCTTTCGGCTGCTCCTGTTTCTCCTTCTGAGCTCGAGCTTTACCCACCTCGCAAATCGCCTGTAGGAGCGAGGCTTGCCCGCGAAGGCGTAGTGTCAGTGGATGCAAATGTTGCCTGACACAACGCCATCGCGGGCAAGCCTAGCTCCCACGGGAATCAGTGGCTGATCGACCGAAGCTTGATCCCGGTCAGTTGTCGGCGCGCGGCAATCATTACCCTCTTACTTCCATCGACAGCCAGGGACGGCTCATCACGAGCCAACGGCTATCACTGCTCAAGGAAGAGGCACTCATGCGTTCACTGAAAATCATCCTGCTGGCATCGGCGTTCAACGGCCTGACTCAACGCGCGTGGCTGGAATTGCGCGAGGCCGGGCATTCGCCGAGCGTGGTGCTGTTTACCGACGAAAACGCAGTGTGCGAACAGATCGAACACTCCGGCGCCGACCTGGTGATTTGCCCGTTCCTCAAGGACCGCGTGCCGCAGCAATTGTGGAGCGATCCGCAGCGCCCGGTGGTGATCATTCATCCGGGGATTGTCGGTGATCGCGGCGCCAGCGCCCTCGACTGGGCGATTTCCAATGAGCTGCAGCGCTGGGGCGTGACCGCGTTGCAAGCGGTGGAAGAGATGGACGCCGGGCCGGTCTGGGCCACCTGCGAATTCAACCTGCCGCCAGGCCTGCGCAAATCCGAGCTGTACAACGGGCGGGTCAGTGATGCGGCGATCCGCTGCATCCGCGAAGTCGTCGAGAAATTCAACGCCGGGTTTACTCCGGAGCCGCTGGACTACCGCCAACCGCAGGTTATCGGGCGTTTACAGCCGAACATGAAGCAGGCGGATCGCGCGTTCAGTTGGCACGATTGCTCGCGGTTCATCAAACGCCGGATCGACGCGGCTGACGGTCAACCGGGGGTGTTGGCGAGTCTGGCCGGCGGCCAGTACTACCTGTATGACGCGCATCTGGACGCGCGCAGCGGCACGCCGGGCCAGATTCTCGCGGTGCACGACGATGCGGTGCTGGTCGCGACTGGCGATCACAGTCTGTGGATAGGCGCGTTGCGGCGCAAACCGCAGCCCGGCGAAGAAACGTTCAAGCGCCCGGCCCGGCATATGCTCGCGCAGCAGTTGCATGAAGTGCCGACGCTCGACTGGTCGATCGCTTCGCAGCCGTTCAACGACGAAGCCTATCAACCGATCCGTTATCGCGAATCAGGGCATGTCGGCGAGCTGACGTTCGAGTTCTACAACGGCGCAATGAGCACTGAACAATGTCAGCGCCTGGTCACCGCACTGCGCTGGGCCAAGGCGCGCGAGACTCAGGTGTTGCTGATCAAGGGCGGGCGCGGGAGTTTTTCCAACGGCGTGCATTTGAATGTGATTCAGGCCGCCGAGGTGCCGGGCCTGGAAGCGTGGGCGAATATTCAGGCGATCGACGATGTCTGCGAAGAGCTGCTCAGCGCCCGGCAATTAGTGGTGTGCGGCATGACCGGCAGCGCCGGGGCTGGTGGTGTGATGCTGGCACTGGCCGCCGACATCGTGTTGGCCCGCGCCGAAACCGTGCTTAATCCGCATTACAAAAGCATGGGTTTGTATGGCTCGGAATACTGGACCTACAGCCTGCCGCGCGCGGTAGGCCCGGTGCTGGCGGAAAAACTCACCCAAGACTGCCTGCCGGTGAGCGCCAAGCAGGCGCTGCAATGGGGCATGGTTCAGGAGATCGGTCCGCGCTGCCCCGACGAGTTCGGTTTGTGGTTGTTGCAACGGGCGAATGGGGTGTTGACCGATCCGGCGTATGCGCCGATTCGCCAGCGAAAAACCCGCGATGACCGTTTGTTGATAGCGCAATGCCGAGCAGCGGAGCTGGCGCAGATGCAGCTGGACATGGTGCAAAACCGCAACCAATTCGCCGAGAAGTGCCGCAAGTTCGTCTACAAACGCAAAGCCTGCGGCACCCCGCAGCGCCTGATCGCAGACTGGACGCAGCTGCCAGAGACCGAACTCACCGAATAACCCGCAACGCCGCCCCGCTCTCCCTGACAACCACCGACGCTCTATGTAGCAGCTGCCGAGCGTGCGAGGCTGCGTTCGGCGGCGCAGCCGTCGTAAATCCAGTCACGTGAGTCTTCAGGAACACCGGACAGCCAGATCACGACTGCTACGCAGCCGAACGCAGCCTCGCAGGCTCGGCAGCTGCTACAGGTTTTGCGTGGGCATTTTTGCTTGCGCGGTAGGCACAAACTGCGGCCGTTGCTACATTTGCCCACCCAAACCTGCGCCCAAAAACAACCACCGCCCCCGCAACGCCGCACCGCTCTATGTAGCAGCTGCCGAGCCTGCGAGGCTGCGTCCGGCGGCGCAGCCGTCGTAACACCAGTCACGTGAGTCTTCAGGAACCCCGGACAGCCAGATCACGACTGCTGCGCAGCCGAACGCAGCCTCGCAGGCTCGGCAGCTGCTACAGGTTTGGCGTGGGCATTTTTGCTTGCGCCGTAGGCACAAACTGCGGCCGTTGCTACATTTGCCCACCCAAACCTGCGCCCAAAAACAACCACCGCCCCCGCAACGCCGCACCGCTTTATGTAGCAGCTGCCGAGCCCGCGAGGCTGCGTCCGGCGGCGCAGCCGTCGTAAATCCAGTGACGTGAGTCTTCAGGAACACCGGGACTGCCGGATCACGACTGCTGCGCAGCCGAACGCAGCCTCGCAGGCTCGGCAGCTGCTACAGGTTGCGTGGGCATTTTTGCTTGCGTGGTAGGCAGCGACTGCCGGCGCTCTTACAATTGCCGACCCACACTGGCGGCCAGCCCATGGACATCGATCTCGCGCGCACTTTTCTGGAAATTGTCCGTCACGGCAGCCTCGCCGCCGCTGCGCAAAAGCTCCACGTCACTCAAACCGCGATCACCGCGCGGGTGCAGAAGCTCGAAAGCCAATTGGGCAGCACGCTGTTTGTGCGCAATCGCGCCGGTGCGCGCCTGACGCCGAATGGCGAAGCCTTCGTGATCTATGCCAACCAACTGGTGCAAACCTGGGAAGCCGCGCGCCGCGACCTGCCGCTGCCCGAAGGTTATCGCGACGTCCTGCACATCGGTGGCGAGGTCAGCCTGTGCAATCCGCTGATGCTCAGTTGGGCCGCCGAGTTGCGCGAGAAAATCCCCAGCCACGCATTGCGCATGGAAATCCGCGACGGTGAAAACCTGTTGCGCCAGTTGGAACTGGGCGTGCTCGACGCCGCGCTGGTCTACCAACCGGAATACTGGCCGCGCCTGCAAGTCGAGCAAGTGTTGGAAGAAAAGCTGATCCTCGTGCGCCTGGCCGGCAAACCCGACCCGTATGTCTACATCGACTGGGGCCCGGACTTCCGGCGCCAACACGACGCCGCGCTGCCGGAAAAAGCCAAGGCTGCGCTGAGTTTCAACCTCGGCCCGCTGGCCTTGCAGTATTTGCTCGAACACGGCGGCAGCGGTTATTTCCGCACGCGCGTGGTGCAAAGTTACCTGCAAAGC
>NZ_MKGS01000199.1:0-25648 GCF_002836905.1 Pseudomonas sp. 43NM1
GGAGCCGAGCTTGCTCGCGATGGCGGTGGGTCAGCCAGTTTTATGTCACTGACCCACCGCTATCGCGAGCAGGCTCACTCCTACAAGGGGATTTTTGTGAGTAGCGAAATTGGTGTTGCGCCCCCCATCCTTGTGGGAGCCGAGCTTGCTCGCGATGGCGGTGGGTCAGCCAGTTTTATGTCACTGACCCACCGCTATCGCGAGCAGGCTCACTCCTACAAGGGGATTTTTGTGAGTAGCGAAATTGGTGTGGTGCCACCCATCCTTGTGGGAGCGGAGCTTGCTCGCGATGGCGGTGGGTCAGCCAGTTTAATGTCACTGACCCACCGCGTTCGCGAGCAAGCTCGGCTCCTACGAGGGATCTTCGCAGGGACGCAGGCTTCATGTTGATCAGTCGTTCGACGAAACCGGTTCAGTCAGCACTTTGCGGAACGTTTCCACCAGCGGTCGCAGGTTGATCCGGTGCCATGCCGCCCACAAGGGTGTGGTGAACGAAATCCACGGCACGTCTCGCAACACTACGCCCGGCGGGGCGTTGCGGCTCAAGCCTTTCTGAATCATCGCGATCCCCAGCCCCGACGCCACCAGCCCCAGCGCGGTAAACGGCTCGGTCGCTTCCATACGAATATCCGGGGTAAAACCGGCGCGGATACAGGCGCTGATAAAGTCTTCGCGGCTCGCGCAATTTTGCCGATGCTGCACGCCAATCCATTCCTGATCAGCGAGGTCTTCCGCGCGCAAAGTTGGCTGCTGGGCCAACGGATGATGCTCCGGCAATGCCAGCAGCATCGGGTCGTCCAGTACCTGAAAACCCAACAAATCCGGGTCATCGGCGACGGGCGGTTCACTGACCAAAGCGATATCCAGACTACGCTGGCGTAGGCCTTCGAGTTGTTCGGCGGAGCTGAGGTTGTACAACGCGACGTGCACATTGGGCCGATCCACGCGCAACACGCGCAACGCATTCGGCAGCACGCCGGCGTGCATGGCGTTCTCGATATAGCCGATGCACAAACCGCCTTCTTCGCCACGACCCAGGCGTTTGCCCAAGGATTCGAGGCGGTTGGCGTGGGTCAGCAAGGCGCGAGTTTCGGCGAGAAACGTCTGGCCGTCGCGGGTCAGGCGAATGCGCTGCTGGCTGCGCTCGAACAGCGTCAGGCCCAACCGCTCTTCGAGTTGAGCGATCTGCCGACTCAGCGGCGATTGCGAAATGTGCAAACGTTCGGCGGCGCGACCGACGTGTTCTTCCTCGGCGACGGCGACGAAGTAGCGCAATTGGCGGATGTCGATCATGTCAGACCTCTGGGGACTCAAGTGCTGCGCATTATGTCTTGGACGGTCCGACTCTCGCAATCTACGATCGGCTCAACGGTCACAAGAGCTGACCCTCAACACAGAGGAATCACCCATGAGCTTGAAAGACAAACTGCCCGGCGCGCTGGGTTTCGGCACCGCACCACTCGGCAACATGTTCCGCGCCATCCCTGAAGAAGAAGCGCAAGCCACCGTGCACGCTGCCTGGGATGCTGGCGTGCGCTACTTCGACACCGCGCCGTTCTACGGTTCGGGCCTCTCGGAAATTCGCTTGGGCGCCGCATTGGCCCAGTACAACCGCGACGACTACGTGCTCAGCAGCAAGGTTGGCCGGGTAATTCTCGATGAAATCGAAGACACCGCATCGCGCGATCTGGGCGAGAAGAGCGGCGTGTTCGAACACGGCCGGCCGAACAAAATCGTCAACGACTACAGCGCCGACGCGACCCTGCGTTCGATTGAAGACAGCCTCAAGCGTCTGCAAACCGATCGCCTGGACATTGTCTGGATTCATGACATCGCCCAGGATTTCTACGGTGATCAATGGCTGGAATACTTCAATCAGGCGCGCACCGGCGCGTTCAAAGTGCTCACCCGTTTGCGTGAAGAAGGCGTGATCAAGGGCTGGGGCCTGGGCGTGAACAAGGTCGAACCTTGCGAACTGACCCTCGACCTGACCGAAGCGCAGCCGGACGGTTTCCTCTTGGCCGGCCGCTACACGTTGCTCGACCACGACCGCGCGTTGCAGCGTTTGATGGAGTCGGCACTGGCGCAAAACGTTGAAATCGTCGTCGGCGGTCCGTACAGCTCGGGCATCCTCGCCGGCGGTGCGCACTTTGAGTACCAGCAAGCCAGCCCGGCAATTATCAACAAAGTCGAGCAAATCAAGCGCATCGCCGCGGCTCACGGCGTCAGCATCAAAGCGGCGGCGTTGCAGTTTTCCCTGGCGAACCCGGCGGTCGCTGCGGTGATTCCTGGGGCCAGCCGTCCCGAGCGGATTGCCGAAGATGTCGCGGCGTTGAACGAAGTGATTCCTGCGGCGTTCTGGCAGGCATTGCGTGATTCGAAGCTGATTTCCGAACGCGCGCCACTGCCGATCATTGGAGCTTGAGCATGAAAATCGATCTGACTGGAAAACTCGCGATTGTCAGCGGCAGCACCGCTGGCATTGGCTTGGGCATCAGCAAGGCACTGGCCGAATCCGGCGCGACGGTGGTGGTGATCGGCCGCGACTCGGCCAAGGTTGATCAGGCGTTGGCGAGCATTCGCCACGACGTGCCGGGCGCGCAATTGCGGGGCCTGACCGCCGACCTCGGCACTGCCGAAGGCGCCGAAAAACTCTTCGCCGCCGAACCGCACGCCGACATCCTGGTCAACAACCTTGGGATCTTCAACGAGGTGGACTTCTTCGACGCGCCGGACAGCGAATGGACGCGCTTCTATGAAGTCAACGTGATCTCCGGCGTGCGACTGGCGCGGCATTACACGCCGCAGATGATCAACAACGGCTGGGGCCGGGTGATCTTCCTGTCCTCGGAATCCGGCGTGGCGATCCCGGCGGACATGATCAACTACGGCGTGACCAAAAGCGCCAACCTGGCGGTGTCGCATGGCTTGGCCAAACGCCTGGCGGGCACTGGTGTGACGGTCAATGCGATTTTGCCTGGCCCGACGTTCACGGATGGTCTGGAAGAAATGCTCAAGGACGCCACCGCCGAATCCGGCCGCAGCGCCCGC
Organism: Pseudomonas sp. 43NM1; assembly: GCF_002836905.1. NCBI lineage: Bacteria > Pseudomonadati > Pseudomonadota > Gammaproteobacteria > Pseudomonadales > Pseudomonadaceae > Pseudomonas > Pseudomonas sp. 43NM1. Next base: position 3,052 of record NZ_MKGS01000199.1, read on the forward strand.
GAAGAGGCCGACGCTTTTGTCCGCAAGGCGCGGCCAAGCTCGATCATCCAGCGCGTCGCGGACGTCGCCGAAGTGGCGAATCTGGTCGCTTACATTGCATCGCCTCTGTCCTCGGCAACCACTGGCGCCGCCCTGCGGGTGGATGGCGGCGTCGTCGACAGCATGGCAATCTGAACCCGAATTCATCGAGAGAAATCATTTATGGCAACTGCATCAGCGTTTATCGACATCCCGGCTTCGGCCGACGAAGTGTGGCAATTGATCGGCGGCTTCGACACGTTGCCGAACTGGCTGCCGTTCATTCCCAAGAGTGAACTGAGTGAAGGCGGGCGCGTGCGCACCCTGCAAACGGCGGACGGCGCGGTGGTCGTCGAGCGTTTGCAAACGTTCGACAACGCGGCAAAAACCTACAGCTACTCGATTGAACAAGCGCCGTTCCCAGCGACCGATTACCTGGCGACATTGCGCGTAGAAGCGCAAGGGCAGGGCGCGCGGGTAACGTGGTCCGGTCGTTTTAACGCCAAAGGCGTGACCGATGCCGAAGTGGAAGCGCTGTTCGACGGCATCTACAAGGGCGGCCTCGAAGCCCTGCGCGCGAACTACCCGGCCTAAAACCAACCGTGTAGGAGCTGAGCTTGCTCGCGAAAGTGGTCTGTCAGCTGAAGCCAAACTGACTGACCCACCGCCATCGCGAGCAAGCTTTGCTCCCACAGGGATTGGTGCCAAACCCCAAATCCCGATCCCAACCAAAAAACCTGTAGGAGCTGAGCTTGCTCGCGAAAGCGGTCTATCAGCCGACACCAAATTGCCTGACCCACCGCCATCGCGAGCAGGCTCACTCCTACAGGGATTGGTGTTAGGCCACAAATCCGGACTCAGCAAAAAAACCTGTAGGAGCTGAGCTTGCTCGCGATAGCGGTCTATCAGCCGACACCAAATTGGCTGACCCACCGCCATCGCGAGCAAGCTCACTCCCACAGGGATTGGTGTTAGGCCACAAATCCGGACTCAGCAAAAAAACCTGTAGGAGCAGAGCTTGCTCGCGAAAGCGGTGGGTCAGTCACCACAATTTTCAACTGACCCACCGCCATCGCGAGCAAGCTCACTCCCACAGGGATTGGTGTTAAGCCACAAATCCGGACTCAGCAAAAAAACCTGTGGGAGCTGAGCTTGCTCGCGATAGCAGCCTGTCAGATGACACCCACCTGGCAGACCCACCGCCATCGCGAGCAAGCTTTGCTCCCACGGCGGTTTCGTCAGGTCTGGGCGATGAGGTTTTGTCGGCAATCAAGCACCAGCCGTGCGCCGCCGCGTTCGCTGGTGCCGACGTCGAGGGTGAAGCCGTGCAGGCTGACGATTGCCGCGACGATCGACAATCCCAAACCAAACCCGCTGTGCTGATTGCCACCCTCCGCGCGATAGAAGCGTCGAAACACCGCTTCGCGTTCCGCCAGCGCAATTCCCGGTCCGGAATCCAACACTTCAATGCGCGTATGTCCGCCTTCATTCAGCCCACGCAAAATCACCTCGCCACCCGGCGGCGTGAATTTGATCGAGTTGCTCAACAGGTTCGCAATCGCCTCAAACAGCAACGCGCGATCACCGTTCAATGACGGCAGCGACTCCGGCAGTTGCAGCTGGAAAACCAGTTCGCCTTCTTCCGCCAATGGCAGATAAAAGTCATGCAGTTCCTGCAGCAACGGCCTCGGATCAAGCTGCACAAACCCCGAGCGCCGCTGCCGATCTTCCAGTTCGGAAATCCGCAACAACCCACGAAAGCGCGCCATCAGCGTATCGGCCTCAGCCAGCACCGAATCCAGTTGCTGCACCAGCGGCGAACTGTCGTCGGCCTGTTGCTGAATCCGGTACAGCTGAGCGCGCAACCGTGTAAGGGGCGTGCGCAGGTCGTGGGCGATGTTGTCGCACACGCCTTTGACTTCGTTCATCAAGCGTTCGATGCGTTCGAGCATGGCGTTGACGATGGCGGCGAGCATGTCCAGTTCGTCACGGCGGTTCGACAGCGGCAAGCGATGGGTCAGGTCGCCGGCGACGATGGCCTCGGCGCTGGCCTGGATCGCGCGGATCCGCCGCAGCGGCCGGCGGCGCAACAGATGCCAGCCGGCGATGCCCGGCAGGATCGTCAGCGACACCCCCCAAAACAACGCGTGCAGGATGATTTGCGTCACCGCAAACAGCGAACCGTTGTCGCGCACCAGCACCAGCCAACGCCCATCCAATGTGCGCGTAGCCACTGCATCACAACTGTCGGCGGGCAGGGTCGGGTCGTCGGATTCGGCGCAACTGGAGAGCATATGAATCCGCCCGTCCAACGGCAATTCCGCGGGCATCTCGCGCAGGGCGCCGCTGAGGTAACGCTGCTCGGCATCGAACAAGCCATAGGCGTCGATGCCGCGAATATCAAACATCATGCTGGCGCCGAGCGCGTCGACCAATTGCTCGCCCTGAAAGCGCGAAAACAAGTGCTGGCGCTGCATCAACGAGTGTTTGGCGAGGTTGTCGAGGTAGCCGGAAACCTCGTAATACATGACGCCCATGAGGATCGCGCTCCACGCCACAAACAGTGAACTGTAGAGCGCGAGCAAGCGGCTGCTGGAGGAACGCCAGCCTTTATAGGGGTTCAGCAATGACATACCCCGAGCCTCGCACGGTGCGGATCAACGGGACATTGCCGGGCGGATCGATCTTCTTGCGCAAGCGGCCGATGTGCACGTCGATCAGGTTGGTGCCGGGGTCGAAGTGATAACCCCAGACTTCCTCGAAAATCATCATCCGCGACAGAATCTGCCCGGTGTTGCGCATGAGGAATTCGAGCAGTTTGTACTCGGTCGGCAGCAACGTCAGCAATTCGCCGTTGCGGCTCGCTTCGTGGCTGATCAAATTCAGTTCCAGGTCCGCCACCCGCAGCGTGGTGGCTTGGGCGCTGACCGTGTTCTGCCGACGCAGCAACACTTCGACCCGCGCGGCCATTTCGTCGGTGGCGAACGGCTTGGTCAGGTAATCGTCGCCGCCAGCGCGCAAGCCGCGCACGCGCTCATCAACGTCGGACAGCGCGCTGATCATCAGGATCGGCGTGGCCACGCCCATGGTCCGCAGCGTGGTGACGATGGCCAAGCCATCGAGCTCCGGCAACATGCGGTCGAGGGTGATCAGGTCGTAATCGCCACTGACCGCGCGCGCCAGGCCTTCGCGGCCATTGTCGACCCAATCCACGTCGAGCCCGTGGCTGCTCAACTCAGCGACAATCTCGCGGGCGGTCACGGCGTCGTCTTCGATGGTCAAAATGCGCGTCATAAGGGCGGCCTGCTGTGCGGTTCGTTACAGAATGCGGGCATTTTGCCAAGAAATGCGCGCGGCTAATTAAATTAACTTTCATGTTGCTGGGAGATCAGCTGCGGGCGCAGGTTTCGCCTGACCCCAAGCGGTAATAAAAGCTACAAGCGCAAGTAGGGCGCTTAACACCGGATTCGCGCTTGCCGTCCAATGCATAAAACCCGCTGATATTAAGCAACTCTTGCAAATTGCATGGTCCTCAGAACATCTGATTTTTTAACCTTTTGATTTACAACGAATTATTAAATTCGGACGACTGGCACGCTGCCTGCAATTCCTCTCCTGACAACAAGTTGTAACACCATCTTTCATGCCTGGAGCTGAACAATAATGAATAGATCTTCTGAGGGTTATTACGCTGCCGCAGATGAATCGAGCACGCTCTCGGGCGTGTCCTGGGGCGCGATTTTCGCAGGGGCTGCTGCGGCAGCGGCGTTATCGCTGATTCTGGTGCTGCTCGGCTTCGGTCTGGGCTTCTCGGCTGTTTCACCGTGGGCCAACGAGGGCGTCAGCGCCAAAGGCCTGGGCATTTCCACAATCGTCTGGCTGGCCGCAACGCAGATTATTGCTTCCGGGCTCGGTGGCTACATTGCCGGTCGTCTTCGTGTGAAATGGGCCAACATGCACGGCGATGAAGTGTATTTCCGCGACACCGCGCATGGCTTCCTCTCATGGTGTGTGGCGACTCTGGTGGCCGCGACGCTGATCGTCGGTTCGGTCAGCAGCATCGTCAGCGGTGGTGTACAGGCCGGTGCAAGCGTTGCCGGTGGCGCCGCAAGTGCAATGACCCAAGCTGCAGGCACAGCCGCTGCCAATACTGACAGCGACCAGTACGGTTACTTCATCGACAGCCTGTTCCGCGATGATCGTCCAGCTGCCGTCAGCGATGACGCTGCACGTGGCACCGTGACCCGCATCTTCGTGCGCAGCCTGAGCAATGAAGGCCTGTCGCCGGAAGATCGTACCTACCTCGCACAACTGGTTGCCCAACGTACCAACCTGACTCAGGCAGATGCCGAGCGCCGGGTTGACGAAGTCTACGCCCGTGCCCAGAAAGCCGTTGCCGACGCTAAGGTTGCTGCTCAACAAGCTGCCGACACCGCCGCCAAAATTGCTGCCTGGACCGCGTTGTGGATGTTCGTTGCGCTGCTGGCCGGTGCGTTCTTCGCCAGTTTCGCAGCTACTTTCGGCGGTCGTCGTCGGGATGCCGTGGTGTATCTGGAATCCGACGCCTACGTGACCACCAACTCGCTGCCACCAGTTCGCTAATCAAGGAGAAATAACCATGCGCTCACTACTTCTGTTCTTTCTCGGCGTGCCGATCCCGATCATCATTCTGATCGCGCTGTTCATGCACTGATCCGTTTAATGCAATAACGTTTACGAGGCTCATGCCTCCGCCGCTTCTGCCCTTGGTAGAAGCGGCTTTTTGCATTTTGGGGCACTATGTAACCCGATGTATCCTTGTGGGAGCAGGCTCGCCCCTACATTATTTTTGTCGTATCAGGGAGTAACACGTTGGACAAGAAGGAAATCAAACGGCAACTCGTGGCGATGCTGGATGCCGGTCGCTCGAAAACCGAAACGTTCAAGACCTTTTCCGGTGGCGCGGTCAAGGATCGGGTGCTGGCCTACTGGATTGGCGCGCACCCGGACCCGGCGCGTACTGCGCAGCACCAAGGCAAAATGAAAATATTGCTGGCGCTGACGATTGCCCAGGCGGTGCTCGGCGCGATTGCCGGGTTCTTCCTCGGCATGATGATCGGGCCGATTGCGACGCTGTTTTTTACCCTGTTCGCGGCCGGTATTCCGCTGCTGTTCGCCTACGGTTTCTACACCGTCAAAGCGCAGTTCTACACGGTCTACGTGATCCTTTCCCTCAGCCAGTTCCCACGTCTGTTCAAGGATTTTTCCGAGGACCCGGTGTCCGTGCTGATCGGTGCTGCGATCACTTTGGCAATGGTGTTTTTCGTGGCGTACATGAAAAACCTGCTGTTCCCTGACCTGGGTTTCATCGGCCCGAAAAAGATCAAGGGCCAGTTCGTATTTTCCGACTGACGAGCGGGTGGTAGCGGGGCAGGTTCAATGGCGTGGATCAATATTTCGCAATGAAATATCGCTTAACGTAAAAGACTAAGCCCTCGCTGCAGCTTCAACTACAGTGCATTGGCGCGCAGCTGATGCGCTGTCGGAGTACCAGTGCAGACCTGCGCGTTTTTCGCGGATCAGTTGTTCGGCAAGGTGTAGTGCAGCTTGGAGCTGACAAAATCCACCTGAAACTTTCACGGAAGAATCACGTAATGCAACCCTCAGACAGAACCTTCGATATCCAGCCGCTGGTGCGCGCGGATATGACTTTGCACATCAACGGCCAAGCGGTCAGCGCTGCCGTCGGCGAGACCGTCCTGACGGTCATTCAATCCCTCGGCATTCGCCAAGTGGCTCGCAACGATCACGATCAAATCAGCGGCGCCTATTGCGGCATGGGCGTGTGCCAATGCTGCCTGGTGAAAATCAACGGCCGGCACAAGCGCCGCGCCTGCCAGACCATTGTTCGTGATGGCATGACCGTTGAAACCCAAGTCAATCGCATTCCCGAGCAGGAGGTTTTATGAGCCTGCAACCGGTGATCGTCGGCGGTGGCCCGGCGGGCATGTCTGCGGCCATTGAACTGGCCCGGCACGGCGTGCGGTGTACCTTGCTCGAAGAAGCGTCGCGCCTTGGTGGCGTGGTCTATCGCGGACCGTTGCGTGACGGCGTTCAGCTCGATTACCTCGGGCCACGGTATTGCGAAGTGTTGGGCAAATTGCATGGCGACTTTCAGGAGCAATCCGGCCTGATCGATGTGCGCCTCAACCATCGGGTGGTCGGCGCCGAAGGCACGCGGGCGCTGGTGGTGCTGGATGGTGAAGAACGTTTGCAGGAGATCGAGTATCCGCAGTTGTTGCTTGCTGCCGGTTGCCACGAACGCAGTGTGCCGTTTCCGGGTTGGACCTTGCCGGGGGTGATTCTGCTTGGCGGTTTGCAACTGCAAATCAAGAGCGGCGTGGTCAAGCCGCAAGGTCCGGTGGTCATCACCGGCACCGGGCCGTTGTTGCCGCTGGTGGCGTGCCAGTTGCACGCGTCCGGGGTCACTGTGGCGGGGGTTTACGAGGCGTGCGCGTTTGGCAAGATTGCCCGCGAAAGCCTGGCGCTGCTGAACAAACCGCAGCTGTTTCTCGATGGCCTGAGCATGCTCGCGTTCCTCAAATTACACGGCATCCCTATGTTCTACGGCTGGGGCGTGGTCGAGGCGCAGGGCGACAACGAACTGCAATCCGTCACCGTCGCGCCGTATTCGCGCGACTGGACGGCGGATTTGAGCCGTGCACAAACCATTACCGCGCAGACCCTGGCGGTCGGCTACGGGTTTATCCCGCGCACTCAACTCAGTCAGCAAATGGGCCTGAACCACGGGTTCAGCGACGACGGTTACCTGCGCGCCCAGTCGAACATCTGGCAGCAGAGCAACGAGCCGCACGTGCACTTGGCCGGGGACATGGGCGGCATTCGTGGCGGTGAAGCGGCAATGCTCGCCGGGCGAATTGCCGCGACATCGATACTGCTGCAGCGCGAGGTGCTGGACCCGCAATTGGCGTTGCTGCGGCGTGACCGCTACCTGGCGAAACTCAAGTCGATTGTGCGTTTCCGCGCGGCGGTCGATCGTTACACCGAGCGCGGCGCCGGGCAGACCGCATTGCCTGCTGCCGAAACGGTGATCTGCCGTTGTGAACACGCGACTCGCGCCGACATCGACCGCGCGCTGCAGCAAGGCGTGCAAGACATGGCCAGCCTGAAAATGCGCACCCGCGTGAGCATGGGCGATTGCCAGGGGCGCATGTGCGTCGGCTACTGCAGCGACCGCTTGCGCGAAGCCACCGGACGCCAGGACGTTGGCTGGTTGCGCCCGCGCTTTCCGATCGACCCGATCCCGTTTTCCGCTTTCCACAACGCCGCCACGGAGGGCGCCGATCATGAGTAAGTTCTACGACGTGGTCATCGCCGGTGGCGGTGTAATCGGTGCGTCTTGCGCCTATCAATTATCCAAACGCAAAAACCTCAAAGTGGCGCTGATCGACGCCAAGCGTCCGGGCAACGCGACTCGCGCATCGGCGGGCGGTTTGTGGGCGATTGGGGAGTCGGTCGGCTTGGGCTGCGGGGTGATTTTCTTCCGCATGATGTCGGCCAATCGCAAACGCGAAGCCCAAGGTTCGGCGGTGGTGGTCGATTCGAGCACGCCGCACATCCTGCCGCAGTCGTTCTTCGATTTTGCCTTGCAGTCCAACGCGCTGTACCCGGCCCTGCACAAAGAGTTGCAGGACAACCACGGGATGGATTTCAAGTTCGAGAAAACCGGATTGAAGTTCGTGATTTACGACGACGAAGATCGGCTCTACGCCGAGCACATCGTGGCGTGCATTCCGCATCTGGCCGAACAAGTGCGCTGGCTCGATCAAGCCGCACTGCGCGAGGCCGAGCCAAGCGTCAGCCATGAGGCGAGGGGCGCGCTGGAGTTTCTTTGCGATCACCAGGTCAGCCCGTTTCGCCTCGCCGATGCCTACACCGAAGGTGCGCGGCAGAATGGTGTCGATATGTACTTCAACACCAACGTCACCGGCGTGCTGCATCACGGCTCGCGGGTGACTGGGGTGCAAACCGCCGAGGCCGGGGTGTTTCACTGCAACACGCTGATCAACGCGGCGGGTGCCTGGGCGGCGGATTTGAGCGAGCAGGCCACCGGCATCCGGATTCCGGTGAACCCGGTCAAAGGTCAGATTCTGCTGACCGAGCGCATGCCGAAGATTCTGCGCGGCTGCCTGACCACCAGCGATTGCTACGTGGCGCAGAAGGACAACGGCGAGATCCTGATCGGCAGCACCACCGAGGACAAAGGCTTCGACGTCACCACCACCTACCCGGAAATCGCCGGATTGGTGCAAGGCGCGGTGCGCTGCATTCCGGAGCTGGCCGAGGTAAACCTCAAACGCACCTGGGCCGGATTGCGTCCGGGCTCGCCGGATGAGTTGCCGATTCTCGGGCCAATGAACGGGGTGGAAGGCTATCTGAATGCCTGCGGACATTTCCGCACCGGCATTCTGACGTCGGCGATTACCGGGGTGTTGCTGGACAAGCTGATCAACAACGAACCGCTGCCGCTGGACATCACACCGTTTTCGGCGGATCGCTTTCAAGCCAGGGCGGCAGTCGCAAACAAAGAACTGGAACTGGCCTGATGAACTGTGGGAGCCGAGCTTGCTCGCGATAGCGGTGGCCCAGCTGATATTGCGCTGACTGACACTGCGCCATCGCGAGCAAGCTCGGCTCCCACAGGTACACGGGAAGGCTCAAATCCTTGGTAGGAGAGAGCCTGCCCGTGAACAGGATTTGTTGATCGCCTGCGGCTTAAACCTTGCCCGATTCCTGCTCTTCCAATTGATCCGACTCAAACAATCTGGCCAACTCCGCCCGGGCTTCCTGGGCGGTTTGCAGGACTTTGGCGGCGTCGTCGTAGATCGCATGCTGGGCTTCCAACACCTGTTCGTCGTGATGCTTGAAACGCTTGATCCGCGCATCCGCCTGCGCTTGCGTCAGGCCCAACCCGACCAGTGTGCGACGGCTCATTTCCAGGCTCGAGTAATAGGTTTCCCGCACCGCTTCTGCGCCCAGATCGACCAAACGGTGAACGTGCTGACGGTTACGCGCCCGAGCGATGATTTTCATGTGTGGGTAGAGCTTGTGCACCAGCTCAGCGGTTTTGATATTGGTGTCCGGATCGTCGGTGGCGATGACGAAATATTCCGCTTGCTCGACTTTCGCCGCGCTGAGGATTTCCGGGCGCATCGGGTCGCCGTAAAACACCGGCACACCGCCGAAGCTGCGCGACAGTTCAATGGTTTCCACCGAGGTGTCCAGCGCAACAAACTTGATGTTCTGCGCGCGCAAGATACGCGCAACGATCTGGCCCATCCGGCCCATGCCGGCAATCACCACACGCGGCGCGTCGGTGTCGATTTCGCGGAATTTCTCCGGCACCACCACGGGCTGCACTTTCGGCGAATACAGCCGCGCGCACAGCAGCAGCAACAGCGGCGTCACCGCCATCGACAGGGTGATGGTCAGCACCAGCATGTCGTACAAACGTGGCTCGAACAGCCCTTGATCGCGCCCGATCTTGAACACCACAAACGCAAATTCACCCCCGGCCGCGAGGACGATACCGAGACGAATCGCACTGACTTTGCCCAGCCCACCGGCCAGGCGCCCAACTACAAACAGCAGCGGCAACTTGATCGCGATCAGCAACAGCGTCAGCCCGAGCACGGTGATTGGCGCGCTCAGCAGCAGGCTCAGGTTGGCGCCCATGCCGACGCTGATAAAGAACAAACCCAGCAGCAAGCCTTTGAACGGTTCGATCTGCGCTTCCAGTTCGTGACGGTATTCAGAATCCGCCAACAGCAAACCAGCGAGGAACGCGCCCAACGCCATCGACACGCCGACTTGATCCATCAGGTACGCGGTGCCGATCACTACCAGCAACGCGGTGGCGGTCGACACTTCCGGCAGGCCGGTCTTGGCCACCACGCGAAACACCGGGCGCAGCAGATATCGTCCGCCGATCACCACCACGGCGATACTGCCCAGCACACGCAAACCGTGATTCAAATCTTCAGCGGCCGTGGTGGTGTGATCACCGCCGGCGAGCAGCGGCACCATGGCGATCAGCGGGATCGCGGCGATGTCCTGAAACAACAGAATCGCGAAGGCCAATCGCCCATGAGGACTGGTCAGTTCCTTGCGTTCGGCCAGGCTTTGCAAGCCGAATGCAGTGGAGGACAGCGCCAGGCCCAGGCCTAACACGATCGCGCTGTTCAACGGCTGGCCGAACACGAACAACGCCAGCACGCCAATCACCGAACCGGTCAGCAGCACCTGCGCCAGCCCGACGCCAAACACCGATTTGCGCATCACCCACAAACGCCGTGGCGACAACTCCAGACCAATGATAAACAGCAGCAACACCACGCCCAGCTCAGAAATATGGCTGACGCTTTGCGGGTTGCCGATCAACCCCAGCACCGACGGCCCGATAATCACCCCGGCAAACAGGTAACCCAGCACCGCACCCAATTGCAGGCGTTTGGCCAACGGCACGGTGAGCACCGCCGCGAACAGAAACACGACAGCGGCTTGCAACAAGTTGCCTTCATGGGGCATGACAAAAACTCCAACGACTCGATACGGCGGGGGCGACAAGGATAAAGGCTGAGGCCGCAGGCGTCAGCTGCGCATTCGCCAGCGCCACCTCATTCCCCTGTAGGAGCGAGCCTGCTCGCGAAGGCACTCTCCAGCCAACCCAACCTTCGGCACATTCTGCATCAATTGGTTACATTCATAGGATAAGCTGATCAGTCTGTCTGCTTCGAGTGCGCACCATGGCGATCAATTTCGACCTCAACGATCTGCAAGCCTTCCGCGCGGTGGTCGAGCAGGGCAGCTTTCGCAAGGCTGCCGATACCGTGCGCATCTCCCAACCGGCGCTGAGCCGGCGCATCGAAAAACTCGAAGCAGCGTTAGGGGTAAAACTATTCGAGCGCACCACGCGCAAGGTCAGCCTGACCCAGGCCGGGCGCGGCTTCATCCCCAGCGTCGAGCGTTTGCTGGATGATCTGGACGTGGCGCTGTTAGGCATCAGCGAAGTCGCCTCGACCCGGCTGGGTCACGTCACGGTCGCCTGCGTGCCGTCGGCGGCGTACTACTTCATGCCGCGAGTGATCGCCCGTTACCATCGGCAATTCCCCCGAATCAAGGTCAAAGTCCTCGATTCCAGCGCCCACGACGTACTCAGCGCCGTGGTCAACGGCGAGGCGGATTTCGGTTTGAGTTTTATGGGCACGCTGGAGGCCGAAGTCGATTTCGAACCCTTGGTGCAAGAAGGCTACGTGGTCGCCTGCCGCCGCGATCACCCGTTGGCCGGGCGCCGCAGCGTGACGTGGGACGAGTTTTATCGGCAGGATTACATCTCGCTCGACAAGACTTCCGGCAACCGTTTTCTGCTCGACCAGGCGCTGGCCGGCGTGGTGCCGCAGCGGCCGAGCATCTGCGAAACCCGCCACGTCACGACCATGATCGGATTGGTCGAAGCCGGACTGGGCGTAGCCGCAGTGCCGCTAATGGCGATGCCGGCCGAGGATCATCCAATCCTCACGCGCGTGCCGCTGACCGATCCGCAAGTGATGCGCAGCGTCGGGCTGATCAAGCGCCGGGGTCGCACCTTGACCCCGGCAGCCCTGGAACTGGAACGTCTGGTGGTCGAAATGAAAGTTCAGCCGGCAACGCTCAACGACTGACGCTCAACGACTTACCGAATCCAGCCCGGTGCTCTGCACTTGCGGCTGAACGGCCGGGGAGGCCAGGAAGCTCAGCAAGGCCTTGGCTTGCGCCGGATGTTGCGCGCCGACCGGAATGCCCGCAGCGAAACGCGTCACCGACTGCACCGATTCCGGAATCTTTGCGACAAAACTCACACCGGGTACTGGCAGCAATTCGCTGACTTGCTGGAAACCCAATTGATAGTCGCCCGTGGCAACCACCGAGCCGACCGGAATTTTCGCGATCATCTTCGATTTGGGTTTGAGTTGGTCCTCGATGCCCAGGCGCTTGAACAGTTGCTGCTCGATATACACGCCGCTGGCGCTATCGGAATACGCCACCGATTGCGCGTCGAGCAGGGTCTTTTTCAACGCCGCTTCGGAACTGATGTCGGGTTTCGCCGCGCCGTTGCGCACCACCAGACCGATCCGCGAATCCGCCAGTTCGACTCGCGAGGCCGGGTCGACCTTGCCTTGTTTGATCAGCTCATCCAACGCATAACCGACCATGATCACCACATCAGCCTTTTCGCCGCGCGCCAGACGATTGGGGATCGCCTCGGGTGCCTTGCCCATCGAGGGGCCAAGCGCGGAGTCCAAAGTATGGCCGGTGGCCGCAGCGAATTCCGGGCCGAGGATTTTGTAGGCCGCCGTAAACCCGCCCGAGGTCATCACGCGCAGCTCTTCAGCCTGGGCAACGGTGCTCAATCCGAGGCTGGCGATCAGGGCCAGCGCGGCGAAGTTGAATAGTTTGTTCATCAGTTGATTCTCGAAAAGTCAGGATTACGAAAGAGCCGGTTGCAGGCGACCAGTCGAACGGCGATACAGAAACAGCGTCGCGCACAACGCGCAGAGTGCGGCGAAACTCATCCAGTAACCGGGCGCGGCTTTGTCGCCGGTGTACTCGATCAGCAACGTCGACATGGCCGGGGTGAAACCGCCGAACACCGCCGTGGCTAGGCTGTACGCCAAGGAAAATCCGGCGACCCGCACCTCTACCGGCATGATTTCGGTGAGGGCGGCAATCATCGCGCCGTTGTACAAGCCATAGATGAACGACAACCACAGCAACACCAGCAGCATGTTGAGGAAACTCGGCGCGTTGACCAGGTACGTCAGCGCCGGATAAGACGTGGCCAGGGTCAGCAGCGCCATGGCGATCAGCACCGGACGCCGGCCGATGCGGTCGGACAACGCGCCGCCAATCGGCAACCAGAAAAAGTTCGAAACCCCCACCAGCAACGTCACCAGCAACGCATCGGCGGTGCTCAGGTGCAGCACGGTTTTGCCGAAGGTCGGCGCGTACACGGTGATCAGGTAAAACGCGGTGGTGGTCAGGGCGACCATCATCATCCCGGCAAACACAATCACCCAATTCTGCGCCAGCGTGCGAAACACCTCGCCCATGCTTGGGCGGTGTTTGCGCGCGGCAAACTCCTCGGTTTCTTCCAGGTTACGGCGCAGGAAGAAGATGAACGGCACGATCAGGCAACCGACGAAAAACGGAATCCGCCAGCCCCAATCGGCAATCATCGCCGGCGCCATCCACTGGTTCAGCCCATAGCCCAACCCTGCGGCGACAATGATCGCCACTTGCTGACTGGCCGACTGCCAACTGGTGAAAAAGCCCTTGTTGCCCGGCGTCGCGATCTCCGACAGATACACCGACACACCGCCCATTTCCGCGCCCGCCGAGAAGCCCTGAAGCAGGCGACCGATCAACACAATCGCCGGGGCAAACAGGCCGATGCTCTCGTAACCGGGCACCAGCACAATCAAAATGGTGCCGCTGGCCATGATCGACAACGTCACGATCAAACCCTTGCGCCGCCCGACATCGTCGATGTATGCACCGAGCACCACGGCGCCCAATGGCCGCATCAGGAACCCGGCGCCGAACACCGCAAAGGTCATCATCAGGGAGGCGAATTCGCTGCTGGCCGGGAAGAACACAGCCGCGATCTGCGTGGCGTAGAAGCCGAAAAGGAAGAAGTCGAATTGTTCGAGGAAGTTGCCCGAGGTCACTCGGAAAATCGCCCCGGCACGCGAACCACCGGAAGGAATTGCTGCTGTCATTTGATGTGTCTCCACCGCTCTTATGACGTGCGCCTCGTTGCAGCGGCGCACGGTTCTTATTGGGGCGGATAGTGGAGCAGGGTCATCGATATGTTAATTGCATTGTTGGCATGTATTGATGCGTGAAACGGATCAATGACTTGTCATGCTTTGATCGGCCAGGCGCGTTGTTCCGGCAAATTTGATCAGCGCAGCAAGGAATGATTTGCCGCGCGCGCAGTCCGAACTTCAGTACCCAGACATCCCAGAGGTTTACCGATGACAAGCAAAACCCTTATCGCCAGCCTCGCCCTCGTCGCAGGCTTCGCCGCAGTCACTCCAATCGTTCAAGCGGCGGACAATCCGCAAAAAACCGTGCAGCCCGGGGTCAACAACAAACGCACCCTGGAAGTCGGCGACCGCGCCCCGGACATCTACCAGCGCAGCGAAAAAGCCCTGAAAAACTGGAAAGAAAAAGGTCTGCAATCACCAAAGGCTGATTCGCAGTGGGTGCAGATCAATGACAAGTACATGATGGTGATGATCACCAACGGGACGATTGTGGATATTCGGCCGGTTGAGCGTTAGTCCCTGAATCAATTGTTCCGGCGCACGCTTGACGCTGACCGTTAGCGCGCGCCGGGCAGTCGTTTTCCCATCGCTCGGCTCGGCGCGCAGAATTCCTTCACAGAAACCACTCCTCAAGACAGTTGGCAACTCCGCAAAATTCTGGGAAAACGGCGCCCATTCAGCCCTTGCGGCTAATGAACAAAACAGAACAGATGAGTGTGGGCAATGAACGAAGAACTTCAGGTAATCGATCTCGAATTGGGTGATGGCAAGGCTGCGGTAAAAGGCGCTTTGATCACCACGCAATACCGTGGATGGCTGGAGGACGGAACCGAGTTCGATTCTTCCTACAGTCGTGGCAAGCCCTTTCAGTGCGTGATCGGCACCGGGCGCGTGATCAAGGGCTGGGACCAGGGAATCATGGGCATGCAGGTCGGCGGCAAACGCAAGCTGCTGGTGCCGGCACATCTGGCTTACGGCGAGCGCAGCATGGGCGCAATCACACCGAATTCGAACCTGATTTTCGAGATTGAATTGCTGGAAGTGCTGACGCGCGATGATTGATCAGTGGTGGCGTGAATGACGAAACCCCGCTGACTGAAGAGGTTTCACTGCTTTCATATCCAGTTCACCATGCCTGCGGGCTATATGACCGAGCGCAGTGATGGCGGCAGTCGCGACAGATTCGACGTCATTGTTGATGTATTTCAGACACAGGTCTTGAGCCCAGATTCTGTCTTGCTCATTCAAACCAATGGAAAACCGGAATCCGCCCGTTCAGCGAAGGCCGATAAACCCATGACAACCGTTCCAACGCTGGCTTCATCGCCAAAATCTGCGTCAGGGTGGCACTCGCAATCGTCAGCGCCAGCAATTGCCCGGGACATTGATGCCGACCTGCGCCGAAGCTAAAGCTGCGACGGTTCGGGCGGTCGATCAGGAACGTGTCGGGCTGTTCATTGAGCAACGGGTCGCGATTGGCGGAGGCTAGCAACAAAAGAATCGTGTCCCCGCGCGCCAGGCTGACGCGGTCAATTTCACACGCCGCAGCGACGAATCGACGAGTGTTTTGCACTGGCGGATCGAAACGTTGGACTTCGGCTAGAAATTCGTCGGCGCCACCCGGCAGCTGCGGGTTTTGAATCAATGCCACCAACGCATTGCCAATCAACCCGGCCGTCGCCTCGCAGGTTTGCGAACAGAGCCCGATCAAGTTAGCGGTCAGTGTCTCTCGATCCAGATCGGCGGCCCGCTGCCTGATGCCCGTCAGCAGCGAGCTGTGCACGCCCGGAATTTCAAGCAACTCTATGAAATACCCGCGCAACTGTTCAGTCGCCGAATGCGCCGCCGCCAGTTGCGCCGTCGTGCTCAGCGGTGACAGGCAAGCGACGAAGTCGGCTGTCAAATCGCTGATCATCCGTCCCTGATCGGGGGTAAATCCGAGCAGCGCTGCGACCACGCACACCGGGTCACGCAGCATCGCTTTGTTCAGGCCGTCGGCGTCCGCAGTGAGCAGTCGTGCGCGAACCAGCGCGCGTACTTCGTCCTGATCAATCATCGCCAGGACGGGCTCGACTGCCGCGCGCGGACATTGCTGGCGCGGGCCGTCATTCATTCGCATCAGCCGACCGAACACTTCACCGGCCTCGCCATCGGCAATTGCCTTCGGCACCGGCTCGGCGAACGGGCGCACGTGGCAGTCGGGATGCGCCAGCACCGCGGCGACGGCGGCGGCGCTGCTCGCGACCCAAAGCTGCAATTGCTGATGAAAAACCAGTCCACCCTCGGCGCGCAGTTGCGCGTAATACGGATAAGGATCGGCGTGAGTCGCAGCGATGATCGGGTCCATGGGGCGCAGCCTTGTTCGTGGAGGAGAAAGTGTTGCCAAGTCGCGGACTTGCGCGGTCAGCGCCGACGGTTTGCGCGCACATGCCTGAAGCGGAACAAACGCTGTCCTAAGCCCGAAAATCCCAGACTATTTCCACCACGCGAATCGCCAACACCAGATAAATCAGAAACAAAATCACCTGAAACGCCGTGTGGTAGGGCAGCCGCGACAATCGCCGCATGCCATCGCTGACGTTGAGCAGCATCAACACTGCCGACAAGCCGATCAGCGCCCAACCCGCCAGATCCGAGGCCAGCAGCCCCATGTATAGGTGATGGCTACTGTCGAGGGCATTGGTGCCCGCCGCGAATAACAAGGCGCAGACCAGCAGGTTCTTGATGTTGTCGAACACCTGCGTGGTGAAGTCGGTGTCCAGCAAGGCCAGATACTTTCGCCAGAATTTGTTCATGGTCTTAATACCTGTCGGGGGCATTCGCACGCGGCTAGTTTAGTGAGGAATCGGTCCATGCGCCGATTTCATCCGGTCCGACGGAAGGGTCGGTTGCCGGGTTGTGCGTCGGGAGCCGAGTCTATACTGTATATCTGAACAGTAAAAGGCTCGCCTCATGGAACTCATCGACAAGCTCAGCATTCTCGCCGACGCCGCCAAGTACGACGCGTCTTGTGCCAGCAGTGGCGCGCCCAAGCGCAGCTCCGAAGGCAAGAGCGGGCTGGGTTCCACCGATGGCATGGGCATTTGCCACAGCTACACGCCGGACGGGCGCTGCGTGTCGCTGCTGAAAATCCTCCTGACCAATTTCTGTCTCTACGATTGCCAGTACTGCGTCAATCGCCGCTCCAGCGATGTACCTCGGGCGCGGTTCACGCCAGAAGAAGTGGTGACGCTGACCATGGATTTCTACCGGCGCAATTGCGTCAGCGGGTTGTTCCTCAGTTCGGGGATCATTCGTTCCGCCGACTACACCATGGAACAACTGATCCGTGTAGCCAAACTGTTGCGCGAAGAGCACGAGTTCCGTGGCTACATTCATTTGAAGACGATTCCCGAAGCCGATCCAGCATTGATTGCAGAAGCGGGGCGTTATGCCGATCGCCTCAGCGTCAATATCGAATTGCCCACCGATGCCAGCCTGCAAACCCTGGCGCCGGAGAAACAACTGGGCTCGATCAAACAAGCGATGCAGACCATCTATACCGGCGAGCAGACTGTGCTGAACGAGCCTCGCGCGCCGAAGTTTGCCCCGGCCGGGCAGAGCACGCAGATGATTGTCGGCGCCGACGACACCGATGACAGCACTATCCTGCACGGCGCCCAGGCGCTTTACGGCAACTTCAAGCTCCGGCGGGTTTACTACTCGGCGTTCAGTCCGATCCCCAACAGCCCGAAAAGTGTGCCGCTCGCGGCGCCGCCGCTGATGCGTGAACACCGTTTGTATCAAGCGGATTTCCTCCTGCGCAGCTATGGCTTTACCGCTGGTGAGCTGTTCAAGGGGCCGGGGCATCTGGCGCTGGACATTGACCCGAAGCTGGCCTGGGCGCTGGAGAATCGCGAGGTATTTCCGCTGGACCTGAATCGCGCCGAAGCGTCGTTGATCGCGCGTATTCCGGGGATTGGCTTGCGCACCACCGAGCGGTTGGTGGAGCTGCGCCGCCAGCGGCGTATTCGATATGAAGACCTGGCGCGCATGCGTTGCGTGTTGGCCAAAGCCAAACCGTTCTTCATCACCAGCGATTACCACCCGCAGCAGTCGGAAGTCACCAGCCATTTGCTTTATCAGCAACTGCGTGACCGGCCGCAGCCGCAACAAATGGGCTTGTGGGGATGATCAACCTCGATTGCGACGACCTTTTCGACATCTGGCGCCAGCAGGCGCGCTGGTTGCTCAGCCATGAGGTTGATCCGAGTCTGGTCAGTTGGGCCTCGGAAGGTGTTGCCGACCTGTTCGCCAGCGATGATTCGCCGCCAGAGGGCCAAGGGCCGTTCCAGGCGCGTATTCCCATGGCGCTGCTGGGCATTCTCGAAAGCGCCTCACGCTATCGCGGTGATCAGCGCTGGAGCCTGCTTTACGAAGTGTTGTGGCGAGTCAGCCATGGCGATCGCACGGCGATGCTTGCCGGCGACAAGCTTGGCAGCGAATTGCAGCGGCGGATCAAGCAAGTGCAGCGCGAGGCCCATCACCTGCATGCGTTCGTGCGTTTCGTCGAGCGGCCGCCAAACGTCGAAGGTCCGCAATACGTGGCGTGGCACGAAGCAGCCCACGACATTCTGCACAGCGCGAGTGAGCACTTCATCGGTCGTATGGGCCGCCACCGCTGGTTGATCGCCACGCCACGCGACGGGGTTTATTACGATGGCGAACAGTTGATCCACGAACGTAAGTGCCCGATTGAATGGCAAAAACTGGCGCAGAACGTCGACGATCCGCACGGCGACATGTGGCTGACTTATTACAGCCACATCTTCAACCCGGCGCGGCTGAACCCGAAGGTCATGCAGGGCCATTTACCGGCGCGGTTCTGGAAGAATCTGCCGGAAGGCGCGTTGATTCCCGGGCTGATCACTCAGGCACGAACCGGCAAGCAGCAGGACGGGCAGGCCAGCAGCATCAAGGGCAGGGGCGGCAAACGCATTGCGCTGGGCGATGGCGAGCGCGGTTCTGCGGTGAATTCGGAATAACGACTTACCGTAGGAGCGAGGCTTGCCCGCGAAGGGGCCGGCACAGCCAAAATCAATTTGACTGATACAGCGCTTTCGCGGGCAAGCCTCGCTCCTGCGGAAAAGCAGTTTTCAGCACGCATAAAAAAGCCCCTCATCACCAAAGCAATGAGGGGCTTTTCGGTAACTGGCGTCAGATCAAACCTTGACGATCCAGCCCGCTGGCGCTTCGACGTCGCCGGTTTGCACACCGGTCAGCTCTTTGTAGAGCTTCTGGGTGACCGGGCCGACTTCGGTTTCGCTGTGGAACACGTGCAGCTTGTCGTTGTAGCTGATGCCGCCGATCGGGGTGATCACGGCAGCCGTACCGCAAGCGCCGGCTTCTTTGAAGTCCGAGAGCTTGTCGATGAATACGTCACCTTCGATCACTTCCAGACCGAGACGCGATTTCGCCAGCTCGATCAACGACAGACGGGTGATACCCGGCAGCACCGAAGGCGACTTCGGCGTGATGAATTTGTCGTCGTGGGTGATACCGAAGAAGTTGGCCGAGCCGACTTCTTCGATTTTCGAGTGGGTCATCGGGTCGAGGTAGATGCAATCCGCGAAGTTGGCTTTCTTGGCTTGCGAACCAGGCATCAGACTCGCGGCATAGTTGCCACCGACCTTGGCCGCGCCGGTGCCTTGTGGGGCCGCGCGGTCGAAGCTGGAAATCAGGAAGTTGTGCGGGGTCAGGCCGCCCTTGAAGTAAGCGCCGACCGGGATTGCGAAGATCGAGAAGATGAACTCGGGCGCAGTGCGCACGCCAATGTTGTCACCGACGCCGATCACGAACGGACGCAGGTACAGCGCGCCGCCGGTGCCGTAAGGCGGAATGAAACGCTCGTTGGCGCGCACCACGGCTTTGCAGGCTTCGATGAACTGCTCGGTTTCGACGAACGGCATCAGCAGGCGCGCGCAGCTGCGTTGCATGCGCAGGGCATTCTGATCAGGGCGGAACAGGTTGATCGAGCCGTCCTTGCAACGATAAGCCTTCATGCCTTCGAAGCATTGCTGGCCATAGTGAAGGGCAGTCGAGCCTTCGCTGATGTGCAGCACGTTATCTTCGGTCAGGGTGCCTGCGTCCCACTCGCCATTGCGCCAGTACGACAGATAGCGTTTGTCGGTCTTGATGTAATCAAAACCCAGCTTGTCCCAATTGATGCTTTCGTTACCCATGACACCCTCTATCACTGAACAACCGTCGAAACGGTTCAAGGCTTCTGACGTTTTTTTGGATGGGGACAACAATACTTCATTCCGGGCCTAAATCGCAGCCCGGACTATTGGGTGATTGGCAGATAAATCGAGTCGCCTGCGAAAATCGCGAGCAAGCTCGCGATGAGGCCATCACTGACCCCATCAATCCCCCGGGTTACAGATGCAGCGCGTGCCCCAGCGCACGCAACGCCGCTTCCTGCACCGCTTCGCCCAGCGTCGGATGGGCGTGGATGGTGCCGGCGATGTCTTCCAGTCGGGCGCCCATTTCCAGGCTCTGGCCGAACGCGGTCGACAGCTCCGAAACGCCCACGCCTACCGCTTGCCAACCGACAATCAGATGATTGTCCCGACGAGCGACCACGCGCACGAAGCCGCTTTTCGATTCCAGGGTCATCGCCCGGCCATTCGCGGCGAACGGGAAACTCGAGACGATGCAGTCCAGGCCCGCAGCTTTGGCGTCGTCCGGCGTCTTGCCGACCACCACCAATTCCGGATCGGTAAAGCACACCGCCGCAATCGCCATCGGGTTGAACTCGCGGGATTTACCGCTGATCAACTCGGCAACCATTTCGCCCTGTGCCATTGCGCGGTGCGCGAGCATCGGTTCGCCGCTGAGGTCGCCGATGGCGTAGACGTTGCGCATGCTGGTCTGGCAGCGGTTATCGATCTTGATCGACGAGCCGTTCATCGCCAGATTCAACGCTTCAAGGTTCCAGCCCTGCGTGTTCGGTTTGCGCCCGACCGCCACCAGTACCTGATCAGTTTCCAGGTTCAACGTGTCGCCGTTCGGGTCCAACACCTGAAGCGTATTGCTTGAAGAATCAAAGCCTTGCACGCTGTGCTTCAAGTAAAGCTTTATCCCGAGTTGCTTCAGTGCCTCATTGACTGGCTGCGTCAATTCGGCGTCGTAGGCTGGCAGGATTCGATCCTGCGCTTCGACCACGCTGACCTCGGCGCCGAGTTTGCGATAAGCGATGCCCAGCTCCAGGCCGATGTAGCCGCCGCCCACCACGATCAGCCGCTTGGGCACAGTTTTCGGCGCCAAGGCTTCGGTGGAGGAGATGATCGGGCCGCCGATTGGCAGCATCGGCAGGTTGACGCTTTTCGAACCGGTGGCCAGCACCAGATGCTCGCACTGGATCCGCGTATCGCCGACGTCAACGGTCTTGCCGTCGACCACGTTGGCCCAGCCTTGAATGACCTGGACCTTGTGTTTCTTCAGCAATGCCGCGACGCCAGTGGTCAGGCGATCAACGATGCCGTCCTTCCACTCGACACTTTTGCTGATGTCGAGGGTCGGCGCGGAAACGCTGATGCCCAGCGCTGAATGTTGGCTGTGATGCTGGGTCTGATGAAACTGCTCGGCGACGTGAATCAGCGCTTTCGAGGGAATGCAGCCGATGTTCAGGCACGTTCCGCCCAACGATTGGCCTTCCACCAGAATCGTAGAGATGCCCAGTTGACCGGCACGAATCGCCGTCACATAACCGCCAGGGCCACCGCCGATAATCAGCAGCGTGGTGTTCAAAGTCTGTTGCATAACTGCTCCAGTCAAAACGCATCCACAAACAGGGTGGCGGGTTGTTCGAGCAAGCCACGAATGGCCTGGATGAATTGCGCCGCGTCCATGCCATCGACCACGCGGTGATCGAAGGAACTGGAGAGGTTCATCATCTTGCGAATGACGATCTGGCCTTTGACCACCATCGGCCGTTCGACGATTTTGTTGACGCCGACGATTGCCACTTCCGGCAGGTTCAGCACCGGCGTGCTGACGATCCCGCCTAATGCGCCGAGGCTGGTCAGGGTGATGCTTGAGCCCGACAGCTCATCGCGGCTGGCCTTGCCATTGCGCGCGGCGCTGGCCAAACGGGAGATTTCCGCAGCGCTGTCCCACAAGCTGCGAGCCTCGGCGTGACGTACCACCGGCACCATCAAGCCAATATCGCTTTGCGTGGCGACGCCGACATGCACCGCGCCGAGGCGGGTGATCACTTGCGCTTCGTCGTCGTAACGGGCGTTGATCTGCGGGAAGTCGCGCAGGGCGACAACCAGCGCGCGGACCAGGAACGGCAGCAAGGTCAACTTGCCGCGTGTTGTGCCGTGTTTCTCGTTGAGGTGCGCGCGCAGTTCTTCCACGGCGGTCACGTCGATTTCCTCGACGTAGCTGAAGTGGGCAGCGCGCTGAGTGGCGTCCTGCATGCGCTGGGCGATCTTGCGGCGCATGCCGATCACCGGGATTTGCTGCTCGTCGGTACGCTGGGCGTAAGCAGCGGGGGCGGTCGAAGCGTTCGTCTGACCTTGCGCCAGGTAGGCGTCGAGGTCTTCGTGCAATACGCGGCCGGCCGGGCCAGTGCCACGCACCAGACGCAACTGAATCCCGAGGTCGAGCGCATGTTTGCGCACGGCCGGCGAGGCCAGCGGGCGCTCATCGGCTTCACGGCCGAC